>MGTI01000220.1:0-107 GCA_001799365.1 Desulfobacterales bacterium GWB2_56_26
CTTCTCGTAGCCCGGCGAGCCGGTCGCCCTGCTGCCGAAACTGCTCAGCGCGGCGATGGTCTCGCGAAGCGTAGCCCCACCTTCTCCGGCCCGGCCCGACCACGGGA
>MGTI01000220.1:202-5379 GCA_001799365.1 Desulfobacterales bacterium GWB2_56_26
AAAAAAGCGCTGCACAGTAATTTTGCAAAGACTAGGAGTGAGCGGCGGCAAGTCCTCCCGTCTTGATATCCAATTCACTCCTTTCCTGAATTTTATCGATTTTGCCGTCCCTGATCCAGATCACCTGGTCCGAAACATTGAGCATTTTGTAGTCGTGGGTGGCGGAGATGACCGTGACTCCCCGCGTAACACTGAGTTCCTTCAACAGGCGGATGATATCTTCGCCGGTGGTGAGATCGAGATTGCCGGTCGGTTCGTCGGCGAGGATGATGGCCGGACTGTTGGCCAGCGCCCGCGCCACCGCCACCCGCTGCTGCTGGCCGCCGGAAAGCTCCGAGGGCCGGTGGGTGTGACGGCCGGTGAGGCCCACCAGGTCGAGGAGCTGCATGCCGCGCTCCATGGCCAGGTCGCTCGAAACGCCCGCGAAGGTCATGGGAATGGTAATATTTTCCAGCGCGGTCATGACCGGGATGAGGTTGAAAGTCTGGAAGATGTAGCCGATCTTCCGGCAGCGCAGCCAGGCCAGCTCATAGGCATCGAGCTGGGCGATATCCACCTCGTCGATGAAGACCTTGCCGCCGGTCGGCTTGTCGAGTCCGCCGATCATGTTGAAGAGCGTCGATTTGCCGGAGCCGGAAGGCCCCATGATGGAGATGTACTTGCCGGTCTCGATCTCCAGGTCGATGCCTTTCAGCACTTTGACGACGATCTTGCCGAGTTCGAAATCCTTGGTGACTGCCGAAACCCGCACTATTTTTTTGGTATCCGTCATACCTTCCTTCCTTGTTGAGGATCCCGTTGTTATTGCTCGACCCGCATGGCCTCGACCGGCTGCATCCGGGCCGCGACGATAGCCGGATAGAGCACCCCCAGCAGGCTGAGAACGGTCCCGGTGCAGATGGCGATCAGGACGGTTGAACCGATCTCGGGCCAGGGGATAAAGCCGGCGGAAGCTATGCCGAATTTGATCATGGCGGCGGCGATTGCGGCCAGCGCCCCGATGAGGGCGCCGGTAAATGAACCGATGACGCCCTGAATGGTCGCCTCGATGACAAATATCCGGACAATAAACCGGTCAAGCGCCCCCAGGCATTTCAGCGTGCCGATTTCCCGGAACCGTTCCGTCACCGACATGAGCTGGGCGTTGATAATGCCCACAACGCAGACTAACAGGGAGAGAAAGATGATCCACCGTTCTTTGCTGGAACTGGCGATCCCGGCGGTTCCCGGCTGGACCTCGTAACCGGCCTTGGCAAGCGCCTCAGTAAAGTGCGGCCGGCCGCCGGCGAGGAGGCCGCCGGCAATGTCGTTGCCGGCCTGGGTGAAACTGAGGAAGGCCACCGCCAGGACAAGGCTCATGGTGGTCACGAGCGAGCGGAAAAAACGGACGCGGATCGACTGGTAGGCCATCTGGCAGGATTTGGCGAATGGCAAGGCGACGAGACGTCTCATATGACCCGGTCCTTTTAGTAACTTAGAAATTCATTTCTTGCTTTACACCCCAAGGGGTGCTGAAAAGAGTAAGAAAGGAATTTCGTGAAGGTACTTATCCCTTTATGGGGATATCCGTTGGTTGATGACACTTTGCCTGTAAGTCGGCGACGACTGCTACCCGCCGGGCTTAAATCATCCGTCAGTCAAATCTAGGTGTCATCTCAAGGGATGTCAATGTACGGCCAGATCGTATTCGTTGTCCGTTCTTTGCAGGGGCAATGTCGGTCAGTATAACCCCTGCAGGTACCGGGCGCGGATATGATTTAAAAAAAACTCCGGGCTGGTGCCTTCGCCGCTGGCCGCCTGGATGATCTCCTGGGAATCCATGGAGGACGCCTTGCTCCAGATGTTTTGCCTCAGCCAGTTACGGACAAAGTCTACCTTGCCCGCCGCCAGCCGCTCCTGCCAGTCCGGCTGACTCTTGCGGAGTGCGGCTGAGAGCTGAGCGCTGTTTAAGGCGCCGATGGTGTAGGAGGGGAAGTAGCCGAAGCTGCCGTCGCTCCAGTGCATATCCTGCAGGCAGCCGTCCCGGTAGTTGTCCTTGGTGGAAAGCCCGAGATATTCCGTCATCTTGGCATCCCAGATTTCGGGAATGTACTCGGCGGCGAGCGAGCCGTTGATCAGGCCGCTCTCTATCTCGTAGCGGAGGATGACGTGGAGCGGGTAGGTGACCTCATCGGCTTCGACCCGGATGTAGCTTGGCTGCACACGGGTGGCGGCGGTCCAGAGGGCTGTGCCGTCATGCCGGGCGGTACTCGGCAGGAGCCCATGAATGGTTGCGCTGAAAGAGGTGAGAAAGGGGCGCGACAGGAAGAGCTGCTTTTCAAAGAGCAGGCTCTGGCTTTCATGGAGACACATGTTACGGGCAAGGCCGATGGGCAGGCCGTCCCACTCCTCCGGCAGGCCGTCCTCATAGGCGGCATGGCCCGTCTCATGGGCGGTGGCGAGGAGCGCCTCCATGAATTCGCCTTCCCGGTAGCGGGTGGTGATCCGCTGGTCGCCGCGGCCGCCGGTGCTGAACGGATGGGCGCTGACGTCCTGCCGGCCGCGGTTGAAGTCAAAGCCCAGGCACAGCATCAGTTCCCGGTTGAGCTGCTGCTGATCGACAATGGGATAGTGACCATGCAGGTCCACAACGGCTGCGCTTTTCTGCCTGTCGACAACCTCCTGAACGAGGCCCGGCAGTTCCCGCTTCAGCCGGGCAAAAACCTCGGCCAGAAAGATGCTGCTGTCGCCGGTGCAGTAGAGATCGAGCAGGGCGTCGTAGGGGGTGGGAAAACGGCCGGATTCGGCATTGCGACGGGCCTCCGCCTCCTCCCGGGCAAGGCGGACGACTTCGCGGAAGTTGGCGAGAAACCCTTGCCAGTCGTTTGCCATGCGCTGGCTGCGCCAGCCATGTTCGCAGATCGAGCCGGCCAGCGTCTTGGCCTTCACCAGCTCGGCGGGGAGACAGACGGCTCGTCGGTACATCCGCTCCATCTCCGTGAGACTGCGTTGCTGCAGGGGGTCTTGCGCCTCGCCGGCCGCTTTCTCGATCAACTCGCCCAGCTCGGGCGCAGTGAGGAGTTCGTGGCGCAGCGCAGTGAGTTCGGCAATCGCCTCCGCCCGAGACGGGTTGCCGCCGGGCGGCATCATCACCATGTGGTCCCATTGCAGGAAGGTCCTGGCGTGGTCGATTCTCGCGAGTCGTTTGAATTGGTTCTCAAGTGTCTGGTAACGATCGGTCATGGTACCTCCTTGAGCAGGTCCCCGAAGTGGACCGGGATGAGTTTTCGCTTATTCTTGATTTGGCCAAGCAGGATGTCGAGCAGTTGAAGTGCTCTGGCATTCATCCTCTGATGATGAATCATAATGCCGCATCGCCCGGAGGCAAGGCTGTCTTCCAATTCATTCAGCAGTGCGGCAAAGGCGAGTTCAGGCGACTGTTCCTTCCTGGTGTGCAGATCGGCCTGGACCTGGAAGTCGGGAAGAGCGGCCGGTGCTTCCGGACGCGCGCCCCTGCTTCTGGAGACCGCCTGGAAACCGAGATCGGCGAGCGCCCGCAAGGTTGCCTCGCCGCATCTGTTCCACGGCGGGGTGAAGACGGGACAGAAGTCGTCGCCGAGGAGGCGGAGCAGACGGTCGCGGCCCTGCGCGAGACACTTGCGCAACTCAGCCGGCTCCCGCGCAGGGCCGAACTCCTGTTTCTTGCCGGAAAGTTCGAAATTGTGGTGGATGTAACCGTGCTGATGCCAGCACCATTGGCCGGACGGGCCGGCAGCGGTGCCGGTGATGAGCCGCAGTTCGGCCAGGTGCTTTTCATTCAGCCAGGTGGGAACAGTCGCCAGACAGAGGGGTATCGAGTGCTTGCGGAAAAGGGCGATGAAACCGGCAAAACTGCGGGACGGGATGCCGATATCGTCGGCCCGGAAAAAGACCTGCGGCTGTCCCGTTGCCCTTTCGCAGCCCGCTTCGATGCGCCGGGCAATCCGGGCGGCTGCATCGTCATGAGTCATGAAATAGAGAGAGGAGATGGACCTGGTCATTGCCGCTCCTTTTCTCCGTACCAGGCTTCCAGCTGGCGAACCGTCTCTGCCGCCCCGTTCAGCTTCACTTCCGGTTTGGCGCGCGGCCGGGCCAGCTGGCGGGAGATGAGGCCGGCGAGAAGCTGAGGGTTAAGGTCGTCCTCGGTGAGCACCGTGATCGGCGCCTTGGTGCCGATCCGCTCCGCCCGCAGCCGCTGCTCTCGATTCTGTTTATAGGGATAAACGAGGGCCGGGATGCCTGCCTGGAGCAGATTCATGCAGGTGTTGTATCCGGCCATGGAGATGGAAAGGTCGGCCGCGGCGAGCCAGGCGGGAAAATGGTCGGTGAAGCGATCGACATGCAGACTGTTGCTGTTTTGTGCCGCCTCCTTCAATTGCCGATAGCTGCTCTCATCGCAGTATGGTCCGCAGAACAGCTGCAGCTGACATGGCGGTTCGGCCGGCAGAGCATCGAAGGCCGCCACCACGGCAACAAGCAGTTCGCTGCCGACGTTGCCGCCGCCGATGCTCGCCACGATGAGTTTGTCCGTTGACGTAAGCCCTCTTTCTTCCCGAATGCGGTAATCTCCTGCTTCGGTGTCGCCTCTGGTGACAAAGCCGGTGTAATGGATGGGAATGCTGATGGCGTTGAGGCGGGAAAAGGTATCGCCGAGGGTGATGACATCGGCGTCGGCGTGGACCAAAACGCCGCCGAAATACCTATTCAGCGTCTCAACCGCCCGTTGTTCGAATTTTTCCCGGCCCTCGACCTTTTCCACCAGAATGTCGCGGACACTGCAGCAGCAGAGGCTCTTTGGCAGGGACCCGTCCTGCATGGCGGCAAACAGTGGTTCCAGTTCGAACCTGAAGGCCTTGCGGCCGAAGGGATAGAGTTCGGTTACGAAGATATCCGGCCGTTCCTCCCGAAGGTGGGCAAAGAGCATCTCCCGCCGCCGGGTCTTCACTTCGGCCAGGGTCAGGACCGGGTCGCACGGTACCAGGTTTTGAAACTCCGGGTCCATCTCCAGGCCCGGCAGGAGCAGCGTTTTCATTTTTCCCTCGTCGACTGCAACCGGAGGGCCGCCCAGAATGAGGGTGGTCTGGTGACGTTCGGCGAGCGCCCTGCAGATCGCCAGACTCCGATGAAAATGGCCGATGCCGAGGACATGCTGGCAGTAG
>MGTI01000221.1 GCA_001799365.1 Desulfobacterales bacterium GWB2_56_26
ATCATACCGAAAAGTGTAAACGATGTATTGCTATAACTGTAAACGATGTTGTGACATTTTACCCAAATGTTCGTAACGGGCCATTCATTCCTTCTATCTAAAAAAGAGCTGCAAACTCCTGTACCCTCCTTGCCACAGGCAAAGTGCAATATCTAGATCCGGAGTGAAATCAAATATCAAATGTTAAACGCTTTTCCCCTTTCTTCTTTTGAGCCCTGCAAGACCCACCAGGCCAACGGAAAAAAGCAGCATGGTGGTTGGCTCCGGTACGGGAGAAGCGGTAGAAACTTGTCCGCTACGAATGGCTAATCCGTAACCATCACCATAATCGCGGCGGTCAATGGTTTGGTAGCCGGAGTACATGTTGAAGCTCCAAGCGTAGTCCGTGTTGCTAGTATATTCCGTGCCTGACCAATACCAAGATACTAAACTCGATTTTATTAAGTTTTCGAACTCTCCTCGGTTTTCTTCATAATAGAGATGGCCCATTTCGGAACTGGTAATATTATAACCTGCCGTGGTGTTACCGTTAGTACCATATACATATGGTCCATCAGCAGTACTCGGTAGGCGCCAGGCGTTATCATCCCAGCTGACACTATATTGAGCAGCGATATTATAGGTTAAGTTACTATCCAAACCTGCTGCCCAAGATGTCTGTGATTCCCAGTTTCTATTTCCATAAGTGTTGCTATAATCCAGCCAAACAACCGATTTGCCGTTATTGTCATTGTCCCAGATCAAATTATAATCCTGACCAGAGTAGGTAGCCGTACCGATCGTGATCAAGCCGGCCTGAGCAATGCCAGTCATACCAATCAAGGTCAAACCTGTGCAGATGCCTAAGTGTTTCTTCTTCATCCTTCCTCCTCCTGGGATAACTGAATTTTAGCGGCTTGGATAGCAGAAATCCTATATACTTGTATTAGATAGGTATGGTCGGTTGAGTTTGTTCCTGAACTAGGCTCCCCTAGTGACTTAAATTTTATCCTAACATTATTTCAAGATCCTTCATATAGGCAAAAACACCTATATTTAAACCTTTACCCCAAAAATGCTCTCAAGAGGGAGTCCACTGGCAACCTTAACCATTTAAGTAAAACTGCCAAGACTATTCCTGAGCATCTTTTAATGGAATGGCAAATGTAAAAAAAGTCGAAGCCTGCGAGTAAATTTGTCAGATCAAGTCTAGATTCCTAATTCATCTTCAGCTGACCGTCGATCTCATCGATCTTTTCCTGGGCGGTCTCCCATTTGCTGTACCAGCGCTCGAGCCGCCGCTTGCAGTCTTCGTACTCCTTGCTGGTTGCGGCCCAGTTAGCTTCGTTTTTATACAGCTCCGGATCGGCCATCAACGCCTCCAGGTCTTCTTTTCTCACTTCGCAGGTTTCGATCTGCTGCTCCGCCTCAGCCAGCTGCTTCAGCCAGGGGCCGGCCAGCCGGCTTCGTTCCTGCCGCAGCTGGGCCTCCTGGCGTTTGCGGTCCTTGCGGTTTTCCTGTGAATCTGCGGTGGTTGCGGAAGATTTGACGGAATTTCCACGCTTTTCATTTTGCCTTTCCGCTTCCTCCCGCAGGGCCTCCTGTTTTACCAGGTATTCAGCCACATTCCCTTCGTACAGGGTGATCCGCCCGTCTTTTACCTCCAAGACCTTGTTGACGAAGCTGTCGAGAAAGTAGCGGTTGTGGGAAACCACGACGATGGTGCCGTCGTACTGGGCCATCGCCTCCTGCAGGACCTCCTGGGAACTCATGTCGAGATGGTTGGTCGGCTCGTCGAGGAGCATGACGTTGGCCGGGATAGCGATCATCTTGGCCAGCGCGAGGCGGCTCTTCTCGCCGCCGGACAGTACCGCGACCTTCTTCTCCACATCTTCGCCGCGGAAGAGAAAAGCGCCGAGGAGCGAACGGGTCCTCGTCACTGTCATGTCCGCGCCGGTGAGATTCATGGTTTCGAGCACCGTCAGCTGCGGCGACAGTTCCGCTGCCTGATGCTGGCCGAAATAGGAGAGCTTGACGCCGGTGCCCGGGCGAATGGTGCCGGTGTCGTAGGGGATCTGGCCGGCCAGGATCTTGACGAAGGTCGACTTGCCCGCGCCGTTGACTCCGACCACGGCCACCTTGTCGCCCCGGCCGAGATGCAGCTCCACCTCGCGGAACACCGGCAGGTTATCGTAGCTCTTGCTCAGACCCTCGATCCGCAGAACATCACGTCCCGACTCGGGTGCGGGAGGAAAGGTGAAGCGGATCTGCTGTTCGTCGTCCGACAGCTCGATCAACTCCATCTTTTCCAGCTGCTTCACCCGGCTCTGGGCCTGGCGAGCCTTGGTGGCTTTAGCCCGGAACCGCTCGACAAAGCGCATGGTCTGCCTGATCTTCGCCTGCTGATTGTCGTAGGCCCCCTTCTCGATCGCCCGGCGCTCGGCCTTCTCCTTGACAAAATAGCTGTAGTTGCCCTTGTAGGTATCAATCCGGCCAAAGCTCAGCTCCCAGGTGAGTTCCGTGACCTTGTCGAGGAAGGCGCGATCGTGAGAGATGATGATCATGGCGCCCTGGTAGTTTTTCAAGAACTGCTCGACCCAGGTGAGGGAATCGAGATCGAGATGGTTGGTCGGCTCGTCGAGGAGCAGAACCGACGGGGCCTCCAGCAACATCTTGGCAAGCTTCAGCCGCATCTGCCAGCCGCCGGAAAATGCCGATACTTTCTTGCCCAGATCGTCGCGTTTAAAGCCGAGGCCAAGCAGCACCTTTTCGATCTTGCCGGCGATGGCATAGATGTCGCTGCCGTCGAGCCGGTGCTGCAGTTCGCCCTGGCGGATAAGAAGAGCCTGGAATTCTTCGGAGTGGGGATCCATGCCCTTCATTTGCTCGTGCAGTTGCGCGACCTCCGTCTGCATGGCGAGCAAGGGGGCGAAGGCGGTCTCCGCCTCCTCGTAAAGCGAGAGCTCCGAGAACAATTCGTTTGATTCCTGGGGCAGATAGCCGACGGTCCAGGTTTTGGCACAGTTGACCACTCCGTCGTCGGTAGCGGCGACCCCTGCCATGATTTTCAGCAGGGTGGTCTTGCCTGCGCCGTTCACGCCCACCAGGCCTATCCGGTTGCCGGTGTAGACCTGCACGGAAATGTCCTTAAAGAGATGCTTCTCGCCGTACCGAATATCTAAGTGATTAACAGACAACATATCGTATGCTTCCTCGTTCCATGCTTTTCTCCGGGACGATGGTGAAACGTCCGGCAAAACCGAGCTGTTCCAGCCGGTTGATATTCTCTTTTCGTATTCCCGATACCGCCGACCGGTCCCGGTGGGAGATATGGATGGCAAGATGCTCACCCGGCAACAGTCGGGCAAGAGCGGCCCGGAGTTTTTTCAGCCAGATTCTCGATTGCACCAGTTCGCCGAAGGCCGGATGAAAGGGCCCGGCGATAAGACTTGCGGTAAGCGACGCCGTCGGCTGCAGGCCCATGCGCACCACGCCGATGCCTGCTGCAGTGAGCTTCGCATATGCCCGGGCGGTGAGGACGACCGCCTCATTCAGGCTGAGCGGGTTATAATTGTTTTCCAGGTAAAGCCGTTCAAGCCCAGAATCCTGCACCACTACAGCCGGATAGATACGGGCAAAATCCGGCTGCAACCGGATCACTTCATCGATGCCCGCAAGAAACGACCGCCTGGTCTCGCCCGGCAGCCCGGGCATGAGCTGCACGCCAACGGAAACCCCCGCCTCGTGCAGGAGGGCCACCGCCGTTCGCACCTGAGCGCTGTCGTGTCCGCGGCGGCTCGCGGCCAGGACCTTATCGTTCATCGACTGCACCCCCAGCTCGACCACCCCGACCCGGAATTCCTTCAGCAGATCGCAGACTTCCTTATTCACGCAATCCGGCCGGGTGGAGATACGGATGCAGCCGACCCGGCCATCCGCAAGATAGGGTTGCACGACGGTCAGCATCGCCAGCTGGTCGTCCAGCGGCAGACAGGTAAAAGAGCCGCCGAAGAAGGCTACCTGGATTTCGGCGCGCCCCGGGCTGCGGGCCAGCCACTGGTCGATGGTCGCGGCCACCGGCGCATCGTCACCGCGCACCTGTCCTGCGATCTTCTCCTGATTGCAGAACAGGCAGTGGTTTGGGCAGCCGCGATGGGGAATGAAAACGGGAATGACCAGCATCGTCAATCAAGGTTCTTGGGCGTGACGAGTGCGGCAAGCGCTGCCGCGGCCGCACGCTGTTCCGCTTCCTTCTTCGAGCCCGCCTGGCCGCAGCCGAGTTCCTGGCCCCGGAAGCAGACGGAGACGGTGAAAAGCTTCTGGTGGGAGGGCCCCTCCTCCCCCTCGATCCGGTACGTCGGGGCCTCGTTGTACTTTTCCTGCAACACTTCCTGCAGCCGGCTCTTGGCGTCGGCCACCAGCAGTTCCTCTTTTTTGCTTTCGATGTCCAGGAGGAAGAAATTCTCGATAAACTCGTGGGCGGCCTGATAGCCGCCGTCCTCAAAGATCGCTCCGACCACCGCCTCGTAGGCGCAGGATAAAATCGACGGCTTGCTGCGGCCGTGGGAGCTTTCCTCACCTTTACCGAGAGCGAGATAGCTGCCCAGATCGATTGCCCTTGCCATCTTGGCGAGATGCTGCTCGTTGACCAGCGACGACCGCAGCCGGGTCAATTCGCCCTCACGCAGCTTCTTATAGCGATGCAGCACGATGTGGCCGATCACCAGGTCGAGGACGGCGTCCCCCAGGAACTCCAGTTTTTCGTTGTCGTTGCCGCCCTGTGCCTGCTCGAAGGCGTGGGAAGAGTGCACCAGCGCCGTCTGCAGCAGGCGTAGATCGGTAAAGCGATAGCCGATGATTTTTTCCAGTTTGCTCAGTTCTTCCTTGTTGATTCGCACCAACGAATCAATATCCTTACCCATTAAACATTTTCCTTGTGAATTTTTTCTGCTATGGTATAAAAGTGTCCTTCGCAGAGGCGGCGTAGCCAAGAGGTCAAGGCAGCGGTCTGCAAAACCGTTATTCATCGGTTCGACTCCGATCGCCGCCTCCAGCAATTTCAAAGGGATTACAGATTGATTCAATCTGTAATCCCTTTTTTTATTCCGCATCCAGTTTGCCGAGAGTATGGGTTGCCCCAGTCAGGCAAGTCAGGCTGTAGATACCCGAAAATCCCGTTCAGGTCAAGTTCGGCGATTCACCGAAGGTCAGCAGCGTTGCGACGGCGAAATTCGAGCTATTCGACCTTAATTCCCCAGATTTCCTCGGAATATTGCTTGATGGAGCGATCGGTGGAAAACTTACCCATCCTGGCCACATTGAGGATCGACTTGCGGGTCCAGCTTTCGGTATCGAGAAAGGCGTCGCCCACCCTATTCTGGCAGTCGATATAGGATTCCAGATCGAGCATAAGCAGATAAGGATCGTGTTTATTCATCAGGCTGTCAACTAGCGGCTTGAACAGTTCCCTCTCACCGTTGCTGAACGAACCGTCCTCGATGCTCTCGATCACATTCCTGATCCCCTCGTTCTTCTGACAGACCTGCCAGGGCGTGCGGCTGAAGTTCTTCCGTTCGAACTCCGCCTCCTCGGCGGTCATGCCGAAGATGAAGAAATTCTCGTCGCCGACCTCCTCGCGGATCTCGATATTGGCGCCGTCGAGGGTGCCGATGGTGAGCGCCCCGTTCAGCGAGAACTTCATGTTGCCGGTGCCCGAAGCCTCGGTGCCGGCGGTCGAGATCTGCTCGGACAGATCGGCCGCGGGCATGATGATCTCGGCCTGGGAGACATTGTAGTTGGGCAGGAAGACCACCTTCAGCCGGTCCTTCACCCGCGGGTCCTTGTTGATCACGTCGGCAAGCGAGGTGATCAGCTTGATGATCAGCTTCGCCCGCCAGTAGGAAGGCGCTGCCTTGCCGGCAAAAATGGCGGTGCGGGGCGCCGCGTTTTCCGCCTCGCCGTGGATGATGCGGTGGTAGAAATGGATGACATGCAGGGCATTGAGCAGCTGCCGCTTGTATTCGTGGATCCTCTTCACCTGGATATCGAACATTGAATGAGGATCGACAATCGCCCCATGGCAGTGCTTTTCAATGTATTCCGCCAGGCGCACCTTGTTGTTCAGCTTGATTCTCCGCCACTCGTCACGGAATTCCGCATCGTCGACAAAGGGTTCCAGGCCGCGCAGCAGGTCGAGGTTGGTTATCCAGCCTGCACCGATCCGGCCGGTGATGAGTTTTGCCAGCTCCGAATTGATATCGAGCAGCCAGCGGCGCGGGGTGATGCCGTTGGTCTTGGAGTTGAACCTGCCGGGGAAAAACTCGTGGAAGCCGGGGAAGACCCGCGATTTCAGCAGATCGGAATGCAGCTCCGCCACCCCGTTGACCGAATGGCTGCCGATGATGGCCAGATGGGCCAT
>MGTI01000222.1:0-13576 GCA_001799365.1 Desulfobacterales bacterium GWB2_56_26
ACCGCACGCTCCCTGGACCTGCCTTTGGTCTTCACCCATCATACCCTGTATGAGGATTACACCCATTATGTGCCTTTCGATTCCGGCGCCTTTAAACGCTTTGTTATCAGCCTCGCGACCGAATACGCCAACCTCTGCCACCGGGTGATCGCCCCCAGCGCAGGCGTCAAGAGGCTGCTGGCGGCAAGGGGGGTCCAGTCGGCAGTCGATGTGCTGCCGACCGGCATCGACCTCGATTTTTTCCGACTGGGCAACGGCGTCCGGTTTCGCCGGGAGCACGGCCTGCCGGATAACCAGCCTGTTATCGGCCATGTCGGCAGGCTGGCAAGGGAAAAGAATCTGCCGTTTCTGGCCGAAGCGGTGGCCCGTGCCCTGAAAAAGAACCGCGAGGCCTGCTTTCTCGTGGCCGGTTCGGGTGATGCGGAAGAGGAGATGCAGGAGATCTTCGCGAGAATGCACCTTGGCCGCCGGGTCTTCATGGTCGGCAGCCTGACAGGTACGCGGCTCGCCGACTGCTATGCCGCCATCGATCTTTTTGCCTTTTCCTCCTGTTCGGAGACGCAAGGCCTGGTGTTGGCCGAGGCCATGGCCGCCTCCACGCCGGTGGTTGCGCTCAGCGCCACGGGGGTGAATGACGTGCTGCAGGACGGCATAACCGGTTGGATTCTTGGCCCGGAAACCTCCGCCGCCGAATTCGGCGATGCCCTGGCCGCGGCCCTGGCGGACAGAGCGCGTCTGGCAACCTGGAGTAGCAATGCCTCGACTGCCGCGCAGGCGTTGTCGCGGCAAAAAAGTGCAGCAAGGCTTATTGAAATTTATAAGAAGACCATTTCCGGCGCACCGCATAAGACCGCCATCGATATGCTGGACAGCGCCGTTCTGGCCATCAAGGCGGAGTGGGAACTCCTGCAGCAGAAGACTGTCGCCGCCCTCAACTCGTTTGCCGAGGACGAGGAGTAGTGGACGGTCGGCCGGAGTAGGGTGCGCTGTGCGCACCAGGAAAAAAAACAAGAGGTGCGCACAGCGCACCCTACGGAGACCTCCAAAAAAATTACCAGGGAATCGGCTGATGTTCGCGGAAGAAACCGCCGGTGGGGCCGTCGTCCGGCAGGGTGGCCAGCCAGACCGGCGTCTCCGCGGCCTCTTCGGGCAGGATGGGGGCTCGCGGTCCACCGAGGTCGGTGCGGACCCAGCCGGGACAGACGGCGTTGACCAGGATGTTGCTGTCGCGCAGTTCCTGGGCCAACAGCGCAGTAATGCCGTTCAGCATGATTTTCGACAGCCGGTAGGCCGGCGACATCAGTTCTTTGTACTTCGAATCCGGATTGGCGATTTCGGCCAGCGCCCCGAGGGTGCTGGAGAGGTTGACGATCCGGCCGTAGTTGTGCCGCTGCATGAGCGGCACACAGCCCTGGCTGAGCAGCAGCGGCCCGAAGGTATTGATTTCCAGGGTCTTCTGCAGCAGGCCGAGAGGCAACTCCAGGATGCCCGTTTCCGCATCGATCATGATCCCGGCATTATTGACCAGGACGTCCAGTCGGCCGAAGATGTCGTCGATTCTGCCGAGGGCGGCAATAATAGAGGTGGCATTGCTGACATCGAGCAGGGTGAAGTGCGCGTCAAGGCCGTTGTCGGTCAGCCGTTTCTCGGCTTCTTTGCCGTTTTTTTCGTCGCGGACGCCGATGATGACCGTGAGCCCCAGGCGGGCGAGGCGACTGGCGATTGCCAGGCCGATGCCCCGGTTGGCACCGGTCACCAGGGCGACGCGCTTGGTCGTTGCATGCATGTTTCCTCCTTCAGCCGCCCAGGACAATCTCATCCAGGGCGCTGTCGATTTCGCCGTAGGTGAACAGGAAATCGGTCTTCTGCAGCACCGCCGGCTGAACCCGCTGACTGCAGGTCAGTGCCTGGCCGAATTCGCCCAGCACATTCTTCATCACAAACCCGGGCACCGACAGCATCGCCGGCCGTTTGAGCCTCCGTGCCAGTCGTTCGGTCAGATCCTGGTTGCGGACCGGATGCGGCGCACACCAATTGACGGGCCCGGCAATCTCCGGACGGTCGAGGACGAAGAGATAGGCGTCGATCAGGTCGTCCAGGTGGATCCAGGGAAACCACTGGCGGCCGGTGCTTAGCCGGCCTCCGAGGCAGAGCTTGAAGGCCGGGATCATAGTGGTCATGGCGCCGCCGCTGCGGTGGAGGACGATGGCAAACCGCGTCAGCACCACCCGGGTTCGCGCCGATTGCGCCTGCAGCGCCTCACGTTCCCAGTCCTGGGCGAGCCTGGCCAGAAAATCGTGGCCGGGCGGCTCCGATTCGGTGAGGACATCCTCGCCGCGCTCGCCGTAGTAGCCGACCGCGGAAGTGCTGAAGAAAACGGTGTTGCCCGATCCGCCGGCCAGGGCTTCGGCAATATGGCGAGTGGTCAAGATGCGGCTGTCGTAGATCTGCCGCTTGGTCTTCTCCGTCCACAGGGTAAAAATCGACTTGCCGGCCAGGTTGACGACCGTGTCGTGTTCGGCCAACCGTTTCTGCCAGTCCCCGGCGACGGTCGTGTCCGCCGCGAGATACTTGAAATTCGGATGATTGATTATCCCGCTCGGGTTTTTGCTCCGGCCGACGGCGGTGACGCGATGGCCGAGTTCCAGCAGTGTCGATGAGAGATGGCGGCCGACAAAACCCAGTCCGCCGGTGATGAAAACATTCATGCCTTCTCCTTGATTGTCATTTAAAAATAATCGTTATTCCGGTTCGTGCCGCCTTTTTTTATTATGCCGCTGTTCCGGAAAATTGCAAATCGGCTTGTCAGGCCTGACCACTTCCTACCAGGCGAGATGGGTCAAAGCCAGAAGCAGGAGGATGCCAGGGTAATAACTGGCCCGGTTGAACAGGGCCGAGGCATCCGCCCGGGCCCAGGTCCGGAAGAGACGCAGCGCCGGCAGGATGAGCAGATAGACACCGGCGAATAGAACGGCCGCATAGAGGGGCAGGGCCATATGCAGCGGCGCGGTCCGGAACAGCACCGCACTCAGTCCAAGACTTGCCCCAAGGGTGGCAAGGACAATGCGGCTGGCCGAGTTTGGCCCAAGGGTCGCAGGTGTTGTTTTCGCTTTGAGCGAGATATCCTCCTGCAGGTCGTGCCAGTCGGCCGGGACATTCTGCCCGCCGATTTCCCAGAAAAACAGCCAGAGAAAGAGCAGCAGCAAAAGAGCAGGGTCCGGGGCGGCATCGACCGCAAAGACAGCCGCTAGGCCGCCCAGGGTTTTGACGATGCCGCTGACCAGGGTTCGCAGGGGGCTGACCTGGAACATCAGACAGTAAAGGGTTTCCAGGATACAGCCGACCACAAGGATCAAGGCGCAGACCGGGTTGAGCAGCCAGGCGGTCCCCAGGGAAACCATCCCCCAGCCGCTGGCCCAGGCCACCGCTTCCGGCATCGATAACAGACCGTGGGCCAGGGGATGGCGGATAAAAGCGCCGTCGAGATAACCGGAATCCCGGAAGGAGTTCGCCTGAGCGATCTTTTCTCGGTCGTTTTCATAATCGACGATATCGTTCAAGGCGTAGACTGCCGTATATCCGGCAAAAGCGGCGATCATGCCCAGGACCATGATCCGCGGATCCGGCGGATGCCCCAACCACAGCAGGGCTGCCAGCAAGGGGGTGCACATGTCGAGCAGCCCGTGAGGGGTCCGGGACAACGCCAGGAACATCTTTACTCTGCTCATACTGAGAGCGATTGCATTCATTTTTCCCTCCGCTAATGGATCGTTATCCCCATTTCGGCCGCCATCCATGAACGGCAGCGGTTATCTTGCCGGACGATTCCTGCAAAATAAGATTGGATCCGGTCCGGCGGGACCGCAAACATGGCGGGTTGGCAAGGATATGGTTCAACCGGCCGTGGGGCTCTATGATGATGATTGCTCTATTTGTTTAAAAGGCTGCGACCCAGTCGAAATACGCAAAATATGTGCCATATTCTTGAAGACTTGTACCGCAGGGTGCGGCGAACGGGGATGAGATCCTCGCCGCAGAAGGCCGCAGGAACATTTTGGCATAGTTATTGTAACCCAGTTTTTTAACCCATTGAGAAGGGTTTACGGGCGGAACAAACAATACGCCGTTGTCAAAAAACAACATGGCCAGGTTGTTTCGTGACGGTTCCTCAACTTCAAAAATGGAGGACATCTTATGTCATCAATAGCCAAAATAATCGAATTGAGTGCAGACTCGGAGAAAGGGTTCGATGATGCCCTGCATACAGGAATAATACGAGCCAATGAAACCCTCCGGAATGTCCGCAGTGTCTGGGTTAAGGACCATGAGGTGCTTGTCGAACAGGGAAGACCCAAGGTTTTCCGGCTGCATCTCAAGGTAACCTTCCTGGTTGAGTAGAGTAGATGAAATTCTTTTTGAACATGACCTGCGATCATCTGTCCGGCGGTTTTCATGGCAATGCCGGCAATGATCGCCAGGCAGGTTCCAAAGAAATTCTGGGGTACCCCTTTTTCCTGCCGACCTCCTGACCAAGAGGCTGATCGGCAGGCCTTCATGGTCCTGTCGTGCGGGACCTGCAGAGAGGAAATCGATCGAATATGGATAAAATCGTGAAACCGGAGATCGAATCTCTTGTTCGGATCCAGGCATGGCCGGCTATCTCCATGTATATGCCGGTGAGCCGCATTGGCGACCCGCAGGATCCCCTCCGGTATAAAAACTTCGTTACCCAGGTGGAAGCAAGACTGATCGACGAGGGCATGCGAACCACGGAAGCCCGCAATTTGCTTGAGTCGGAATTGGATCTGGTAAAAGACACCGGTTTCTGGAAACAACTTGGGGCAGACGGGCTGGCGGTTTTTCGTTCCGCCGAAGCACTGTTCCGCTATCCGCTGCCGGTTCCCTTCAGCGAATTGGTCATGGTGGGGCGGCGTTTTCATATCCGCCCGCTGCTGCCGCTCTTGGCCGAGCGGCGGTATACTGTTCTCGCTCTCAGTCGCAATCGACTCCAGCTTTTTGAGGGAGACCGGTACCGGTTCAGGGAAATCGAGTTGCCGGAAGGAACGCCGACCAGCCTGGATGATGCCCTGCAGTATGAGCGGGAGCGGTCGCTGCAATATCATTCGAAAACCACTTCCGCCGGCACTGCCGGCGGCAAGAGGGCAGCCATGTTCCACGGCCACGGGGCGGGAGTCGACGACCAGGATGAAAATCTTGAGCGGTATTATCAGCTTGTCGACCGTTGCCTCTTCCCTTTGCTGGAAGACCCCGGTTGTCCCGTGATACTTGCCGGGACCGAGGAGCAGCATGCCGTCTACCGACGCATCACCCGCAGCCGTACTATTCTGCCGCAGGGCATCGCCGGCAATGTCGGTGAATTTTCGACGGATACCCTTTGCGGCAAGGCCCGGGAAATCGCCGATGAATACTACAGAAGAGATGAGAGCGAGGCTGTGGCCGATTACCTGGATAACATTGGGGGCAGCAAAGTGGCGGGCGATCTGCCGTCGGTGTTGGTGGCCGCCTATGACGGCCGGGTGGAAAATCTTTTCGTGGCGGAAAATGAACGGATCTTCGGCCTCTTCGATTCCGACCGACGGGAGGTGGCCGTCAAGGGCCGGGACAACGGCAAGCCGAGCGAGTTGCTTGAACTGCTTGATGAGGCCGTATACTGGACCTTGCAGCAAAAAGGTACGGTCTATGTCCGCAGGCTCCAGGAGATGCCCGTCGACACTGTGATCTGCGCCCGGTTGCGGTATTGAGCCGCCTGCTCGACGTTGCAAATAGGCGCAAGATGAAAAACCTGATGCAATCCTGAACCTTCTCGTATCCTCTGATCTTGCGGTCAATGGTTGCCGGATAAGTGCAGGGTGGCCTGGATTTTGCTGCAGCCACTGCTCAGGACACGACCCAGGCTCTTCCGATTCCCGATCATCCGCAAGAAGGGATACCACCATGCGTTATATCACCAATATTTTCTTGAAGGGCCTGGGAGCCGCCTTACCTATTGCGTTGACCCTGTATCTGGTCTTCTGGCTCGGCAGCCTGCTGGAGAACTCCCTCCGCCCGGCCATCGAGCTGGCCTTGTCGAAGGAAGGATATGTTCCCGGCATGGGCTTCATCGCCGGGCTGGTTCTGATCTTTCTCTTCGGTCTGCTCATCGAGGCCTGGGTGGTCCGCCGGGTGCTCCAGATGGCCGAGGATCTGCTGAGCAGAATTCCCCTGATCAAGACGATCTACGGCGGCCTGCGCGATTTCATGGACTATCTTGCCAAGACGCAAAAGAGCAAGGAATTGAAAAAAGTCGTCTCCGTCTCCATCGCCGGTACCCAGTTGATCGGTTTTCTCACCGGCGAAACCAGCGAATTCCTGCCGGGAGAAAAATCCCTGCAGGGCCTCGTTTCGGTGTATCTGCCGATGAGTTACCAGATTGGCGGCTTTACCGTCTACGTGTCCAGGGATGTCATTTCCCCTATGGACCTACCCGTCGAAGACGCCATGCGCCTGGTCCTTACGGCCGGACTGTCGTCGAGTTCCACTCAGCCGGAAAAATAACCGAGGCGGAGGGAGGTTCGGCCCTCTCGTCGGTGCCCGTGAGCGTGGATGTCCTGCCTGGCCTGACAATTTTTCGGGCTAATATGAGATAATTGCCTGGCACAAAAATTGCTCAACATTTTGCTGTTCGAGAATTGACTGCGAAGAAATTTTCAATCTGTAAAATTCAGCAAATGGGTGACGAATGAGACGCGATGATCGCCTTCTGCCGGTGACTGAATATGTCTTGCCCGAGAACGTGGGGGGCTGCCATGCGGACGCTTGAGCAGCAGTTCACCATCCACCACGCCTTCCCGGTCTACTTCAGCAGAAATGTCCTGCGGGCGGAGGACCCGTTACTGGCCGCGCTACTTTTGCGGGGGGGGAGAAAAAGCCATAAAGTACTGTGCTTCGTCGATTCCGGAGTCCTGGCCAGTTATCCCACCCTCGGCCGCCAGATCGAACGGTACGCCGAGGTGCACCGGAATTTCATGGAGCTGTGCGGACCGGTGCTGCCTGTTGCCGGCGGGGAGAAGTGCAAGTCGGAACCTCACGTGGTCGAGTCCATCCTCAAGCAGATCCAGGAGTATCATCTGTGCCGGCATTCCTTTGTCCTCGCCATCGGCGGCGGGGCCGTCCTCGATGCCGTCGGCTACGGGGCGGCGGTGGCCCACCGGGGGCTGCGGCTGATCCGCATGCCGACCACGGTCCTGGGGCAGAACGATGCCGGGGTGGGGGTCAAGAACGGCGTTAACGCCTTCGGCCGGAAAAACTTCGTCGGCACCTTCGCGCCGCCCTTTGCCGTCATCAACGACTTCGACTTCCTCGATACCCTGCCGCCTCAGGACCTGCGGGCCGGGATGGCGGAAGCGGTGAAGGTGGCCCTGATCCTGGACCGGCAGTTTTTCAACTATCTGTTCAATCAGCGCTTCGATCTCGCCGCCTTCCGGCGCCAGCCGATGGAAGAAATGATCGTCCGCTGCGCCGCCCTGCATATGAACCATATCGGTACCGGCGGCGACCCCTTCGAGACGGGTTCGGCCCGGCCGCTTGATTTCGGCCACTGGTCGGCCCACAAGCTGGAAGAGATCACCTGCGGCCTGGTCAGTCACGGCGAGGCGGTGGCGATCGGCATCGCCCTCGACAGTCTCTACTCCTATCATCTTCAAATGATCGGGGAGAGTGAGTTGCACCGGATCTTTATGCTGCTTGCCGATCTGGGGCTGCCGTTGTACCACCCGGCCCTCGCCGTGCTCGATATCGGCTGCGCGCTCGGCGAATTCCGCGAGCATCTGGGCGGGGAACCGGCGATAACGCTCTTGACCGGGATCGGCCGGAAAAAGGAGGTGGATCGGATCGATACGACCCTGATGGCCCGCTGTGTAGAGGAGCTGCGGCAGCATGTAGGCGCGAAAAATTTTTCGCCCTCGGCAGACCGGGAAACCGCTAGGACTGTCCCTGTCTACGGTGAACTCAATTGACGGCCGGAGTACCGCTCACTTACTGCACCAACATCCATCCCGGCGAAACCTGGTCGGAGATTTTTGCCGCAATTCGCCTCCATGCGCCGGCGGTGAAGGCCCGGGTGTCGCCGGATCGGCCCTTCCCCATAGGCTTGCGGTTGTCCGGCCGGGCTGCCCGGGAGATAAGCGCTGCCGATGGTCTCGAATTCCGCCGCTGGTGCCGGGAAGGCGGCTTCTATGTGGCGACAATCAACGGTTTTCCCTACGGCGCATTTCATAACCAGCCCATCAAGCAGGAAGTCTATCTGCCCGACTGGCGGTTTGCCGAGCGGCTCGACTATACCAAAAGGTTGATCGATCTTCTTGCCCTGTGGCTGCCGGAGGGGATAACCGGCTCCATCTCCACCGTGCCGGTCGGTTTTCGCTCCGCCATCGGTCCGGGAGATTTTCCCTGGGTGCGAAAACGCCTGGTCGCCGCCCTCGAGTACCTGGATCGGCTGGCCCGCAGGACCGGCAAGGAGATCCTGCTGGCCATCGAGCCGGAGCCCGGCTGTGTGGTGGAGACCACCGGCGATGTCGTCGAACTTTTCGATCGCCTGGCTTTGCCGGCGGAGCTGCGTTCGCACCTGGCGGTCTGCTACGACTGCTGCCATCAGGCCCTGCAGTTCGAGGAGCCGGCTGCATCCCTGCAGCTGCTCGCCGACCACGATATCGCCATCGGCCATGTCCAGGTCTCTTCGGCCCTGCGGCTCACCGACCCGCGGATCGGTCTGCTCGGCCGTTTCCGGGAGCCGTGCTATTTGCATCAGACCGTGGGCAGGATGGCCGACGGCAGTCTGCTGCGCTACGACGACCTTGACGGGGCGATTGGTGCGGCGCCCGCCGGGATCGAGGAGTGGCGCGTCCATTACCATGTGCCGGTGTTCCTCACGGAAACCAGGGAATGCACTACCACGCGCTTTTTCCTGGAAGAGATCCTGCCGCTTCTGGCGGCAAAAAAAGAAATAAAGCTGGAAGTCGAAACCTATACCTGGTCCATCCTTCCCCCCGAACTGCAGGGCGGTACGGTTACCGACTGCCTGATCCGGGAAATCGAATGGGTGGCCGAAACCGTCGAAAAATCTATGGAAAAGACGTCATGAAAGACACCGCCGTGCGGACTATGTTTGAAACCATCGCGCCGAGCTACGATTTTCAGAACAGTTTTCTGTCGCTCCGCAGGGATGTCTACTGGCGGCGGGCCCTGGCCGAGAGCCTTGTCCTTACCCGCGGCGACACCGTTCTCGATGTGGCCGTCGGCACCGCGGAAACCGCTCTCGCCATCGGTGAAAGACACCCGGGGGTGCGGGTGGTGGGTGTCGATTTCTCCCCGGCCATGCTGGCCGTGGGCCGAAAAAAGATCGCCGGCCGCAGGAGCGGGACAAATATCCGTCTCACGGCGGGCGACGGCAGGTGGCTGCCGATCCGTAGCGGCTCGGTGGCAGCCGTGACCATCTCTTTCGGCATCCGCAATATCAATGAGCGTTCCGTCGCCCTGGCCGAATTCCACCGGGTGTTGCAGCCGGGCGGCAGGCTCCTGGTCATGGAATTTTCCTATCCGGACCAGCCGCTGCTCTATCGGCTGTACCGGTTCTATTTCGACCACATCCTGCCGCCGGTGGGCAACCTGCTGTCCCGCACCGATTATGCTTACAGCTACCTGGCCGAATCGGTTGAGGATTTTCCCCGCGACGCTAACTTTGTCGCCGAGATCGCGGCCGCGGGTTTCACAGATGTCAGCGTTAAAAAACTCACCTTCGGCATTTCCAAGATCTTTGCGGGAAGAAAGAAACAAGGGGTGGCAATATGAAAGTGAACTGGCCGGAACGAGTCTGGGTGAACAGTCCGGTGCGGCGGTATGTCCAGCGGCAGGAAAGCCTCTTTTTCAGCAGGGCGGGCAAGCTCGCCCCCGGCGGCAAATGCCTGGAAATCGGCTGCGGCTGCGGCGCAGGCGCCCGGCTGATCGGCCGGTATTTCGCCCCGACCGAGATCCATGCCCTGGATCTCGACGTGGAGATGCTGCATGCCGCGAGGAAGAACGGGGCGCGTTGGAACGGCCTGCCCCTGCAGCTTCTCGCCGCCGATGCCCAGGAACTGCCCTATCCCGACGGCACCTTCGATGCGGTGTTCAACTTCGGCATCATTCATCACCTGGAGAACTGGCGCAAGGGGGTGACCGAAATCGTCCGGGTCCTGAAAGACGACGGAGTGTTTTTCTTTGAGGAAATCTATCCGCCCCTCTACGCCAATCCGCTGTTTCGCCGGATCCTCGACCATCCGCGGGAAGATCGTTTCGACGGCCCCGACTTCCGGGCGGCCCTGGCCGCGGCGGGGCTGCGGCTGCTGGACGGGTATAAGGAGTCGCGGTTTGCGATACTTGGGATTGCGGTGGTAGGGGCGAAAAATTTTTCGCCCCTACAGTGAAACCATAGGGAGTGACAACCATGGAACTGTTTCAGGATCAGGTGCTTCTTTCCCGCATCCATTTTGCCTTTACCGCAATTTTCCACATCTTATTTCCGGTGCTGACCATCGGTCTCAGCATCTTTCTGGTGGGGGTTGAGGCGAAGTGGCTGTTGACCGGCCAGGAGCGCTACTATCAACATGCCAGGTTCTGGATGCGCCTTTTTCTGCTCAATTTCGCCGTGGGCGTGGTCAGCGGCATCCCCATGGAATTTCAGTTCGGCACCAACTGGAGCGCCTTTTCCAGGGCTGGCGGCGACATCTTCGGCCATCTCCTCGGCTTCGAGGCCTCCATGGCCTTCATGCTGGAGGCCGCCTTCCTGGGCATCATGGCCTTCGGCTGGAAGCGGGTGTCGCCGGGCATGCATTTCTTTGCCACCTGCATGGTCGCCTTCGGCGGGTCGCTGTCCGCCTTCTGGATCATGGCCGCCAATTCCTGGATGCAGACCCCGGTAGGCGGCGAGTTCGTCGGCAACCGGTTTATCCTGACCGACGCCTTTGCCGCCATCTGGAACCCGGACGCCTTCTGGGGGATCACCCACATGTGGCTCGCCTGCCTGGAGATCTCCCTCTTCGTCATCGGCGGCATCAGCGCCTGGTATCTGCTGCGTGGCCGTGACACCGAGTTCTTCCTCGTCTCGTTCAAGGCCATGGTGGTTGCGGCGATTGTGGTGACGCTGCTCCAGATGGCGACCGGCGACGGGGCGGGCAAGTCGATCTTCAAGGCCCAGCCGGCCAAGCTGGCGGGGATTGAAGCCCACTGGCAGACCAATCCCGAAGGCGAAGGCGCCCCCTGGAAGATCCTCGCCTGGCCGGATAAGCAGCTGCAGGCCAACGTCTGGGAGATCGAGGTGCCGAACGTCCTCAGTCTCCTCGCCACCTATTCGAAGACCGGAACGGTCACAGGCCTTAAAGAGTTTCCAGTGGCTGACCAGCCGCCCCTCTTACTGCCGTTCTATTCCTTCCGGCTCATGGTGCTGATCGGCCTTTTGTTGGCGGGGCTGATGGTCTGGTCCCTGTGGGCCTGGAAGAAAGGGGAACTGGTGCCGGAGCGGGTCGGCAGGCAAAAACGGCTGCTCTACGCCTGGATGGCGGCGATTCCTTTAAGTTATCTCGCCATGGAAACCGGCTGGATTGTCCGGGAGGTGGGCAGGCAGCCCTGGGTGATCCAGGGAGTGTTGCGGACCGAGGAAGGGGTGAGCAGGCTCCCGGCCGAGTCGGTGACGGGCTCTCTGATCGGCTTTGTGGCCATTTATACCCTGCTCCTCATCCTCTTTCTACTTTTTGCCCGGCGCATCCTGCAAAAAGGACCGAATCTCGTCGACTCGCCCGTGGAGAAAGGCAAATCCCATCGGGATATCAACCGGTTTCTGGCCAAAAAACATATCACCAGGTATTAACGAGATGGATGCGATAAATGCAAATCTGCCCACGATCTGGCTGTTTCTCGTCGGATTTTTCCTGCTCTACTATGTGGTAACCGACGGCGCGGACCTCGGCGTCGGCATGCTGACCCTTGTTACCCGCAACAGCGAGGAGAAGAAGGTCATGATGGATTCCATCCACTCCATCTGGCACGGCAATCAGACCTGGATCGTCATTCTGGGCGGGATGCTGTTCGGTGCCTTTCCGCTCTTTTATTCCATTGTGCTTTCGGCCCTGTACATTCCCTTCATCGTCATGTTGTTCGGCTTCATCTTCCGGGGCGTAGCCTTCGAGTTCTATGACAACGCCGAATGGAAGCCGGTCTGGCTGGTCTCCTTCGGCGTCGGCAGCCTGCTCGCCACCCTCGGCCAGGGCTTCGCCCTGGGCGGCCTTCTGGGTGGCATTTCGGTTCAGTCGGATAGCTTCGCCGGGCATCCTGATGACTGGCTGAACGGCTATTCGGCCATCGCTGCGGCGGGCGTGGTTGCAGGCTACATCATGCTCGGGGCCGCATATCTCGTGGCCCGGACCGAAGGTCCATTGCAGGAGCGAAGTTTTCGCCTGGCCTCCGCAGCAGGTTTTGCCACCGCCCTGATCTCCGCTGTGATCTACTTCGCTACAAGTCTCCTCCATCCATCCATGGCGGGCAAATGGCTGTTCCGGGGAGAGTCGGTCTGGCCCTCCCTTTTTCTCTATTTCTTCCTTTTCCTCACTCTTGGCGCCTTTGCCATGTATTTCCGGAGCCTGCTGCGCAAACGGCAGCTTGCCCCGCTCGTCTGGAACTGGCTGGTCGTCATTTTTTCCTTCACCGGCCTGTCCATCGGGCTCTACCCGGCCATGATCCCAAGCGTCGGGGCCGCCGCCCTGACCGTGGAAGAGGTCGCCGCCAGTCCCACCACCCTCCGCTTCATGCTGGTGGTGACGCTCATCCTGCTGCCGATTATCCTCACCTACACCAGCTACAGCTACTGGATCTTCCGCGGCAAGATCACGAGGGATGAAGGCTACGAGAACAGATAAGCGGAATTTTCCGCATAGATTTTCCGGAAATCGGGAAAATCCTGACTGTTTCTAGGGTGAGCAATGAATCCGCTCGTGCCGGACAGCTTGTCCTGTTTCAGAAGACAGAAAGCCAAATGTCGCCTTCGGCGACCATACCGTCTGTCCTCTGTCCTCTGTCCTCTGCCACTCACATCATCCGGTAATTCAGGTGCCACATGATCCACAGCGTCCCGCCGACGAAGAGCACGATGATCATGACGGTGAAAATCAAGGCCAGCAGGTTCCAGCGCGAATCCGACGAGGTGTCGAGGTGGAGGAAGTAGTGCAGATGCACCAGGATCTGGATGATCGCAGCACTGAAGATGATGGTGAGGACGGCCGCATACGACATCCCCCCGCTCATCACCGCGCCGAAGGCCACCAGGGTCAGGATGACCGAAAGAATGAAGCCGGTGGTGTAGGATTTCAAGTTTCCATGGCTTGCCCCGGTGCTGTCGACAGTCTCTTTCATGGCAGGACCCCCAGCAGATAGACGATGGTAAAGACCCCCACCCAGACGATATCGAGGAAATGCCAGAACATGCTGAGCCGCATCAGGCGGGCCCGGACCGGTATCGTCAAGCCCTTGACCACGATCTGGCTCATCATGA
>MGTI01000222.1:13772-13843 GCA_001799365.1 Desulfobacterales bacterium GWB2_56_26
ACCTGCGTGCATGGCGAGGATGGCCAGGCCGCAGGTTCCACTGCTGCAGAGCAGCAGCATGGTTTCGATGA
>MGTI01000223.1 GCA_001799365.1 Desulfobacterales bacterium GWB2_56_26
CGCCCTCTTCCGCCAGGATCTGATGCCCGGGGAACCTGCGGCGCAATTCGCCGACCAGGAACTCTTCCGAACGGTGGTCAATCTCGGTGACCAGGTCGATCTCTCCCTTGTAATCGATCCGGTGTTCCTGCTCATATCCCGCGGCGAGAATCTCTCCTGCCTGGCGGGCCAGCCGCTCCAGATCGGTCAGTGTCGGTGTCGATGTCATATCGTCGCTCCACATTCCGTTGCTCGATGTTTTCCACATTGTATGCACTCCTGCCCGGGAAAACGAGTCGGTCGTCCTGAAAATTCTCGATTCGAAGAAGAGATGATTCAGCGGTTGATGCGCAAGAGAATAACCCCGAAGAGGGTAGCGGCAGTCGCCAGCGCCTTCATGACATTGAGCCGTTCCTTGAGTACCAGGACGCTCAGCATCAGAGCAAAGACGATGCTCGTCTCCCGCAAGGCGGTAACCAGGGGGATCGGCGCCACGGTAAAGGCCCAGGTCACCATGGCGTAGGCGAAAAACGAGGCCCCGCCGCCGGCGAGGGTCAGCCGCCAGTGATGCCGCACAACCCTGCCCACCAGCCCCGGTCGTACAACTCTTATGATGACCCCAAAGATCACGCCATTGATGGCGGAGAGCCAGCCGTAGAAGCCCAGCGCCGTGCCCGCCTCCCGCGCCCCCAGACCGTCCACCAGCGAATAGGCGGCAATGAAGCCCCCGGTGGCGAGAGCCAGCGTCGCGGCCCGTCTGTCGCGCAAACCGTCCCCGGGGTGGACTGCGGCAAGGCTCATGATGCCGATTCCGATAACGGCTACGGCGACAAGTTCGAGCCGGCCAAGACTGCTTCCCAGGAACAGTATCGAAACGCCGGCCACAATGAGGGGCGCGGCACCGCGGGCGAGAGGATACACCTGGCCGAGGTCGCCGAAACGGTAGGCGGAGAGCAAAAACAATTGATAGCCCACATGCAGTGCCGCCCCGCCCAGAATGTACGGCAGCGCCTCGATTTTCGGCAGGGGGGCGTACAGCAGCGCGGCCACAGCAAAAGGCATATGGCCCAACACCACGCTGCTCATACTCAAGAACTTGTCTTCCGTCCGTTTCACCAGAAAGTTCCAAGAAGCATGCAGCAGGGCGGCAAGCAACACAACAATCATCACCGACGGGGACATGGATGAGTTTTCTCCTCTATCTTGCCGACGGGACCGGTTATCCGCGAAAACAAACCGTGCGTCAGCGTTTATCCACCAAACCGGATGTCGGCGGCCAGGACGGCAACAATCCTCGGCCCGAAGCTCCTGATGTTGCTGAGCGTGGCATTATGGTGAGCCCGTATCTCTTTGGCCGTGGCGTGTTCCTTGTCGTGGGTGGTATGGCCATCGGCCACCAGCTGAACAGGAAAGCCCAGTGCCGCGGCCCGGCGAATGGTGGTATCGACGCAGAATTCGGAGGCATAGCCACAGATGATGAGATCCTTTACCCCTTTTTCCGCAAGCATCTCCAAAAGGCTCGTCCGGAGAAAGGAGTCGGGGGTGGTTTTGCGCACCCTGCAGTCCTGCTCTTTTACCACAAGACCTGCCGCCAGCCGCCAGCCGTCGCCGCCGAAGGTAAGTATCCCAGCCGCTTCGTGCTGGATAAAAACGACAGGTATCCCCGCATCTCTGGCCCTGGCGGTGAGACGATTGATCCGTTCGATGGTTTCATCAGCTGCATAGGGTCTGGGCGCTTCATCGAAGAGCCCGCGCTGGACATCGATTACCAGGACTGCAGAGTTCATGGCATTATACTCCAGAAGTGTTTGCCGGATTTTTCCTCAGGCCATCAACTGAGCACTCTACTTGATTCGCCGACAAGAACCAAGTTTTACCTCTCAGAGGGACAACCGGACGGGAAGACAAGGCTTCATGATCTCCAGGAGTTGTTCGAATTCGGCACGGAAAGCGGCGTAATGGGCCTCATCCACGTAGCGGGTCGCGCCGCTGCTGCCCAAGGGGACGATATCTTCCCGCCAGGCATACCCCAGCCGGGAGAACAGATTTTTCATTTCCCCGTTTAATTGCAGGCTGGAAAGACGACTTCCCGAGTGGTGGAGAAACCAGGCCCGGGGAGAAAAAGTCTCGGGGTGGTGCAATGCGGTGAGTATCGCGCCGGGCAAAGCCGCATCCGAGGCGACGAGCCCATTCCGGCCGTCTATCAGCTCGAAATTGCAGCCGGCCATGGAGGAGGTGACGACACACGGCAGATCCGCCCGAAAACATTCGTAGATGCCTCGGCAACCGTTTTCATTCTGCGAGGTGAGCACCCCGATCCGGCACCGAGAGAGCTGATCCGGAACCTCGTTGCGCCGCAGATTGGCGAGCACGACAACCCGGTCCCCGAGCCCTCGCTCTTCCACCCATGTGCGAAAAGTGGCCACATTGGCCTCACTCCCCCGGCCGATAAAGAGCGCAGTCACACGATCGAGCGGCGGCCGGGCGAGGAGATTCAGCATGAAAGCGTGCCGCTTGCGGTCCATTTCGTCGAAGGATGCATTGAAGACCAGATCGAATTCCTTGGCGCGGGCCGGCGGCAAGGGTTGCTCTTCCAGGAAGTCGCCGTGGGCCAGGCGGGTGGTGACGATTCCGCTCTGGCCGGCCAGAAAATCTGCATCTTCACGACCGCAAACACCGATGACGGCGGGATCGTCCATTTGAGCAAAGGTCCGGAGCCAGGCGTGGCGTGCCAAAACACCCCAGGGAGGTTCGATGTAGAGTATGTAAAAACGGTTCAACCGCCGCAGAAGGTCTCGTTCGGCAAAAAGATAGGGGAGGGAGAAAATTCTCAGGATGCCTTTCTCGCCGGGAAGATTCGGTCTCTTCAGGATCTGGCAAAAATTGTGGAGTTTGAATTCCCGCTGCGGCTTCCGGTGGATTTTATCTTCGATCCTTTGCCTTTCCAAAGAGAGAAAATCCCGTATTTCAGTGTCGTTACCCATCTCCCCCGTCGCCTGCATCAACCATTGCCATTGTCCGGGAAAGGGGAGAAGGGCGAGGAACATTCTGGCCTGCTGCCGGAGGAACGGTGTTTTGCCTTGCCGGGCTTCCGCTTCCAGGAAGGGCCGTCGCCTTGCCAGCTCCCGGTAAGGCCAGGTCAGGCCGGTCTCCTCCTCCAGGAAGGGCCTATGATACAGGAGGAGGTCGATGAGGGACTCCCTCACTTCCCCGCGCACCGCGCGTCCATCGCCGGCATAAAGGGTTCCGTCGTCAATCCGGCCCAAAAATCCTCTGAACAGGTTCAATCTTGCCAAGGGGGCGGTCATTGCGCGACCTCCAAGGGGTGTTCCTGATATTTCTTCTTTCAGCCGGCGCGATGCTGGCATTTCGAGATGGGCAAAAGGCGTGTCAGGCTGCGGCAACTATCTGCACGAGCTGCACTCGGTGGTCTGCTGGAGATAGGAGATCAACCTGGCCAGAAGAGGACGGTTGTTCTCTTCGAGGGCGAGATACTCGACACCGACTGCCTTGCCCCCCGGGGACAAAACCGGACTGACGACATTTTCCGTCTGTTCACGGACCAGACGAACCGGCACCCTGATGACCCGGAGCAACGAACCGGCGATCATGATCTCCAGGGGCCATTGGTCGGTGAAGATCATATCCCGGGGACAACAAAAGGAGAGACCGCCAAAGCTGATATCCCGGATATTATGAATGCCGCTGGGCTGAATGAGGAGGACTTTCTTATGGCACTGGTACCGGACATTCCTTCTCCGGTCAAGATGTGTGGCAATCATGGCAAGTCTCCTGAGCTGGCACCCCCGAAATATTACACCATCACAGCTTGCTCATTAAGATACTTTTTTACGATAGGCACTGCAAGGATGAAAACCACCGTCGGATGAAACTGCTTATTGCCTGTCCTCGAAACGATCGGTGATCCCCGCGATCTGCGCCCCTCACATATCCCGGCCGCGCAGATGGGCGACGTAGGCCCGATCGGTTTTCATGATATGCTCTCTCAGCCATTGGTTGAGAAAGTCCATGAGTTTCATGGACAGCCCGGCTTTGCCGGCCTGCAGATCTTTCTGAAAATCGGTTACGGCCGCAATCAGGTCGCGGTGGGCTTTCTTATGCGGCTCAGTCTGCGGATAACCGTATTTATCGAAAAGTTTTTCTTCGAAATCGAAATGATACACCGTATATTCCGCCAGCTTGGCCAGGACGGCTTCCGCCTCCCGCGCCCCCACCTGCCTTTTCATCGCCCGATGGAGCTGATTGACGAGGCCGACCAATTCCTTGTGCTGGTCATCGATCTTGTCGATGCCCAGGCTGAGCTTGTCCGTCCAGGTCATGAGATCCGCTACCGGCGCCCCTGCCTCCGGAGGTTTTCCCTCGTCCTTCCGGCCGGTCTGGCTTACCTTGAAGACGCTGATCATGTTTCGCAACTGGTTGGCCATACCGCTCAACGCCTCCGAATTGGAGCGCATGTTGTCGCTTGCCTTGAACATCGACTGCGAGATACTGCTGACCTCGCTGATATCCTGGGCGATCGTTCCCGAAACGAGCGAGGTCTGCGCCACATTTTCATTAACCTCGGCGATTCCCGCGGAGGCCTGCTCGACGTTCAAGGCGACCTCGGAAGCCCGGGCCGCCTGCTCCACCATCGACTCGTTGATGCGGGTCATGATCTCGTCCACGGCATCGATCACCCCGGTTATGGCCTCCACCTCGGTGATCGTGTCATGGGTCGACCGCTGGATCCCATCGATCTGCTGTTTGATCTCCTGGGTCGCCTGGGCGGTCTGCTGGGCAAGGTTCTTGATTTCGCCGGCTACCACGGCAAAACCCTTGCCGGCGTCACCGGCCCGGGCCGCCTCGATGGTGGCATTGAGGGCGAGCAGATTGGTCTGGTCGGCGATCTCGGTAATAACCTCGGTCACCTTGCTGATCTGATCCGCGGCACTGCCGAGAAGGGCCATCTTATCCGCTGCCTTCTTCACCTGAGCGGTCGCCTGGTTGGAAATGGTTTTGGCCTCGTCGCAGCGGCCGGCGACCTTCTCCATCGCCTGTCTCATCTCGGTGGCCGTGCCGGCAACGATGCCGATATTGGTGGAGGCCTCTTCGCTGGCGGCAGCCACCGAGGCCATGGAGGCATTCATCTCTTCGCTCGCGGCGGCCACGCCCTCGGCCTTGCCGCTCAGATCACTGGCCTCGCCCTGCATCTGTTCGCTGGCGCTGAGGACTTCCAGCGCCGAACTGCTCACCGTCTCGGCATTGCCGTTAATCTCGACGATAATATTGTTGAGCCGCTCGACGAAGGAATCGAACCACCCGGCCAGGACGCCTATTTCATCCGGGCGTTTGGCATTCAGGCGTTTGGTGAGATCGCCTTCCCCCTCGGCCGCATCCCTCAAGCCGTCGATGACCTTGTTGATCGGGGTGAGCACCATGAATTTCAGCAGGATGACCACTAGTATCAGGATAACGAGACAGCAGGCGATACCGATGACGATAACGACCGTCGCGGTTCCGGTATTGACTTCACCCATCGATTTCGCCAGGATCCGGCCGGTTTCCTCCCCGGCCTTGAGGCTGTCGGCGCTGACCTGAGCGAGATCGCCGTTGATCTGACCGATCACCCCCTCCGACTCCGCCGTGAGTACATTCTTGACGCTCGTCTCGTTCTCCTGCTGCAGGCTCTGAAAGCGTGCCGCAAGCGCCTCGATCTCCTTGCCCACCGTCGCTTTGTCGATACAGACCACGACCTTGCCGATCGCCAGACCGTAATATTCAATCTTTTCCTCATGAAGTAAGACACCGGGATCCTGGCGGGCGGCATCCAGCATCTTTTCGGTATCCTCCTCGCCCTTGCCCTTTTTCAGATAGGATATAACCAGGTCGTCGACGACGTTGGCATAGCCGGGCAAGAGTTTGCCTTTATCGTCGAAAAACACGGCAAAGACGATCTCCTCGGTCTTGGATGCAGCCCGGCTGAATTCGATCAGGTCGTCGCTCTGCTTGCTCATGATGGCCTCCGGGGCAATCGAGGCAAGCAATGCCGCCACCGACTTGGCATTGGCAAACAGCATTTTTTCCATCGCCTGATGGATATTCGTTTCTTCCTGCTTCAGCGATTTTACGGTGGCCGCCGACAGGTTGGCCGCTGCCTGATCGCTCATTTGCGCAAGCGCCAGGCGGACGTCGCCCTCCAGCTTACCGAATTGCTGCTTGGCCTGATTGTTGGTGTCGGCAATATTTTTGGTGACGACACCCGACATCCGGCTGAGAAATCCGTTCTGTTTGTTGAGAATGGAAAGACACAACACGGCAAAGGCTACGATCAGGATCGAAGCAAGGGCGATGATCATTTTCAGGGTAAGGCTTTTATCGACAATTCTCAGCATACCTTTCTCTCACAAGTGATGGTCCGAAACCTCGTTATCGACATCAAAATATTCACTCCTTCCGTTGTATCGGAAATAGGGCGATCTTGTCAAACCGAACTATTGTCGGCAGCTGTGCCGGATTATCCGTCCAGCCCGTCATTTTTCCCTTTGGGACCACTGGCATTTCATGGTAAGGCTGACGAAACAATCAAATTTGGAGCCATACCCCTTACGGGATGTTTCATCACTCTCTTTTTCCACTACCCCTTTCCCCGATTTCATGTCAATGCTGCGCC
>MGTI01000224.1 GCA_001799365.1 Desulfobacterales bacterium GWB2_56_26
CTTTTCTCCGCTCGGCCGTGGCTTGCTGACCGGTAAGGTGAAGTCTCGCGCAGAACTTGCCGAAGGGGACTATCGCCGGGAAATGCCCCGTTTTGCAGAAGGAAATCTGGCGAGAAACCGTGCTCTGGTCGAAGCCCTGGAAATCATGGCGCTGGCAAAAAACGGCACCGCAGCCCAAGTCGCGCTTGCCTGGCTCATGGCCCAAGGGGTGGACATCTTGCCTATTCCCGGCATGAAGCGGCGGAGCCATTTACAGGATAACCTCGGCGCGCTGAAGATTCGGCTTACGCTCGATGATCTCGCCCAGCTTTCCACCCTCAGCCAAGCTGTCCAGGGGCAAAGGCATAATCCCCATAACCTCAAATTCATTGATTCCTGAAAAGCACAAAGCTGAGGATATCCCTGACCATCCCTGGCCTACCCCCCGGCCGGAAAACCGTTTCAGGCAAGATGATCCGCCGCCAAGGTCAGCTGCATCTTGAGGTTGTCGCGCGGGACTGTGTAGCGGGCGTCGGGGCATCGCTCGATGACGCGAAAGCCGGCCTTTTCATAGAGCCGCCGTGATTGCGGCAGATGGTCCACCGTCCAGAGAAATACGTTTGAGAAGCCCCGCCTTCGGCACCAGTCGAGCGCCTGATCAAGCAGCGCCTTGCCCGCCCCTCGGCCGTGGCATGCCGGATCCACGATGAAGAATCGGAGTCGCACGCCGTCCGGGCTTGGATTACGGCCGAGGATGGCGATCGAGCCGATGATCGCCCCGCCGAGATGAGCGGAGAGGACGAGGTCGTTTTCCGGATCGTAGCCTTCGATGAAGTCGCAGAACTCCCGGCTTACCAGAATCTCGAAAGGTGCTCCGGAGCCCCATGCTGCGGCGTAGTAGCGGCCATGAAGCTCTGCGACGCGGCCGACAAGCCCGGGTTCGTAGCCTTCGTGGATTTCGATTTTTCCGCCGGGCGCCGTATTTTCGTTTACAGAATGTTTCATCTTCACTTGTCTCTTCCTTCGGTTTTCAAACCGTCAAAGGCCTGGCTCCCGCCCACAGATGTTCGAAGGCGAGATTGAGCATGGCCGTTACGCCTCGGTTGTGGATGACCACGGCGGTAAAACATGGCGGTCCGCCCGTGGGGTCCTGCATCGACAGGAGGACAACTTCTTCATCGAAGATTTGCATCTTCAGAGGCAACTCCGCCACGAGGCGACTGTCGAGTCCGAGCCTGCCGAAATGTTCCATCCAGCCCCGTAGTTCGATGTCCTCCATCGCCGAGGCTTCGCAGAGCGCACGATATTTGAGGCCGCGGCCGAGCGGCGCCTTCATGAAGGTCTGATTCTGTTCTCCCGAAAGGATCAAGGGTGGTTTGATGCACGAATTGACGCTTTTTTGCGCGGCTTCGGCCAGGGCCAGGGCACGGTGCGCTATGCGGGTTTGACCGGAGAGCACTTCCACAAAGGCCAGTGGATCGTTCTGCCCGCGTCCGGAGGCAAAGATCGGCGCCAGCTCCGTTGCGAGGCGCGCCGCCAGCATCCGGGTTTCCTCCTGCTGGCGCGCGAGGACCGAAGCCCGTTCCTGGGCGAGAAGATCGAGGGCGATGGCCGGATCTATGGCGGCATAGGATTTGGGGGATGCGTCCCGGACGATGCACAGACCTTTGTCGACAAGGGAGCCAAGCACGTCGTAAACCCGTTGCCGGGGAATGCCAGCACGTCTGGCAACGTCCGTGGAAGTCAGCTCGGGACGGCTGAGCAGGGCAACGTAGGCTGTCGCCTCGTAGGCGTTCAATCCGAGGGCCGTAAGCGATTGGGGTTCAATCATGCAGTCTTGCTCCTTGGTCTTTTTTGAGTAAGGATTTATTGACACCACCAACAAGTGGTGTCTCCTATAATTAGCACCACATGCGAGTGGTGTCAAGATATCTTCAAGGGAAATTTCAGGCTGCTCGTGCCGGCATAGACACTTTCGCTTGATCGCAATCCCGACCTGTCTTCAAAAATAACAAACTACAGCTATTTACGGCCCAAAATGAATATGATAGACTTTCCTCAAAAGGAAGGGGGCGAGTAAGCAACAACACATCCACCCAATATTTGCCAAGCCTTTAAGCTCTTTAGCAAGTGACAAGGTTTATTTTCTCTCCGGCAGGATGTTGGCCACGAATCTCAAGAAGCCTTTCATCATATTATTGAACAAAAGCAGCCAGGATCGGCTCATTGATTTTCAGGTGAAAGGCAGGACATGACAAACCATAAACCTGCACCCAACGAACTACTCAAGAAAGCCATTCTGAAGGAGATATACCAAGAGAATCTCAGGATTGTCAGTGCTCTTCCTGCTTCCAAACCACAGCGGAAGACCTCCAGGAGAACCAAGTCGACACTTCTCATTTCCCTGTTGTTTGTTTCCGTCCTTGTATTCCTGGTCGGCGTGGGGCTGAAGGATGCACTCTTAAAGGGCCAGACACCCGACGCTGTAACAGTGGCAGCCCCGCCCTCTGTAACAGTGACTGCCCCGCCGGTATCGGCAGAACAGAAGACCGACGAACCGCAATACCAATTCGTATTGAATTTGAGCACCGATGAGCTGTTTAAACCGGTATCCGTAGAACCCGTAAGACTGAACACAGATGAACTGCTCAACTACAATCTGATACTCAATGATGCCGATGTGCGGCTCAGTTCCGTCTTCGGGTTGGATGTGCAGACCATTGTCATTGATCCCGGTCATGGCGGCAAGGATCCCGGCGCTATAGGAGTAATGGGGACAAAGGAAAAGGATATTGTGCTGGATATTGCCTTACGGCTTCGTGACAAACTCAAACAGAGCGGGAAGTATGAAGTTTTCCTGACCCGCGAGGGCGATACCTACTTATCGCTGGCAGAGCGTGTGGAATTCGCCAATGCCGGCAGAACCGATTTATTCGTATCTCTACATGTCAATGCTCTCCCGCAGAAACGGGTCAACCTCATCGAGACCTTTCATTACGGGCCGCCTTCCGATGAGGAAACCCTGCAACTTGCAGAGCAGGAAAACAAAGGCTCGGGAGGTGTTCAGACCAAAGATTTCGCTGACATGATCAAAAAGATCGGCAATACTATCAAAGAACAGGAGTCTGTGACCCTGGCGGCGGCCATCCAAGAGAGTCTGTTCTCCAACATCAAAAAGTATGATGAACATATCGGCAATGCCGGCATCAAGCATGCGCCGTTCGTAGTCTTGCTTGGAGCCGACTCCCCCAGTGTTCTTGTTGAAATATCGTGTATCTCGAACAAGCAGACAGAGGCAGAGCTGAATCAGGTCACGTATCGCGATGCTGTAACATCATTCCTTGCGGAGGGTATTATCCACTATCTTTCCGGTAGAGATTTGCATTTATCAAAAGGAGAAATAGATGACAAAGAAAAACGAGACAAATCAAGCTGAAGAAATATTGACTGTGGGAATTGATCTGGGAACTTCAAGAAGCGCCATTGTTGCAAGCAATAACAAAAAGAAATGGGTCGAGAGCTATGTCGGCTGGCCAAAGGATTTTATTGCCAAAAAGGTTGTGGGCGCCCCGATATTGTACGGTGAAAAAGCGATTCAGCATCGCCTCTCCCTGGACCTCTACCGACCTCTCAAGAACGGCGTCATCAAGGAAGGAACGGCTCGCGATGAAGAGGCTGTCAAAGAACTGATCAATTACCTCGTGTCGCTGGTGCAATCAAAGAGCGATGTGGAAAAAGTACGGGCAGTGGTCGGGGTCCCCGCCGAATCATTGAAGGCCAACAAGCTGGCACTCAAGAAAGCCGTTGCCGAATCCGCCCAATCCCTGCTCGTGGTTTCGGAGCCTTTCGCAGTCGCCTATGGCATCAATGCCCTCGATAATGCGATGGTCATCGACATTGGCGCCGGCACCGTTGATTTCTGTATAATGCATGGCGCGGTACCCACGGAGGATGATCAACGGACGGTACTTACTGCAGGTGACTACATCGACCAGCAGTTGTACAACTTTATGAAAGAACGCTACCCGCAGTCGGACTTCAACCTGAATATGGTCCGCCGTTTCAAGGAAGAATTCAGTTTCGTCGGAGTGCCGGAAAAGGATGTTGAGGTTGAAATCCCTGTAGACGGACGGCCGACCACCCATAACATTACGGAAGAAATGCGACGCGCCTGCGAGAGCATTCTCCCGGCAATTGTGGAGTCCATGTTGGAGCTGATTGCCAAATTCGATCCGGAATACCAGGATGCCATCAGGAGCAACGTAATCCTGGCAGGCGGTGGCAGCCAGATAGCCGGCCTGGCCAACTACCTGGAAAAAGTCCTCAGCGAGTATGGTCAATCCAAGGTACAAATTGTCCAGGATCCCCTGTTCGGCGGTGCAGAAGGCGCTTTGGCATTGGCCATGGACATGCCGGAGGAATACTGGACTGATCTGACATAATCTTTCGAGGCAAGGAAAGATCTCCCCGAAAGTAAAAAGGTAGAGATTTTTTATGTGTAATTGCTCATAATGATCCTGGACTAGGGGCCAGAGGGTATTTCCTCAGAAAAGAGGTGAAGGACGAGGAAGGCGAAGCAATGAGCGAATTTGCAGCGATCAGGGACAAGGCCAACGAAATCATCCTGGAATCCATTTCCGAAGGTGTTTTCACGGTCGATCACAACTGGCGGATCATGAGCTTCAACCGGGCCGCTGAAGAGATCACCGGAACACCCCGCAGCGAGGCCGTCGGCCGGTTTTGCTGGGAGGTGTTCCGCTCCAATATGTGCGAGGGGGACTGTGCCCTGAAGCGCACCATGAAGGAGGGAAAATCCTTCGTGTCGAGCACAACGTACATCATCAACAACCGGCAGCAGCGGATCCCCATCACCGTTTCGACCTCGCCCCTGAGAAACCAGCACGGCGAGATTCTCGGCGGCGTCGAAACCTTCCGGGACCATAGCCTGGTCGAAGAACTGCGGCGTGAGCTGAGCGGCAGCTTCATGGTCGGCGATATGGTGAGCCGCAGCAAGGCGATGAGGAAGATCTTCGGCATCCTCGGTCAGGTGGCGGAAAGCGACAGTACCGTCCTGATCGAAGGCGACACCGGCACCGGCAAGGAACTTATGGCCAAGGCCCTGCACAGCCTGTCCCTGCGCAAGGACGAACCCTTCGTCTCCATCAACTGCGGCGCGCTGCCCGATACCCTGCTCGAATCGGAACTGTTCGGCTACAAGGCCGGCGCCTTTACCAATGCCCACAAGGATAAACCGGGGCTCTTCCAGGCCGCCGGCCAGGGGACCATCTTTCTCGACGAGATCGGCGATACCAGTGCTGCCTTTCAGGTCAGGCTGCTCCGGGTCCTTGAAGAGAGGGAGTTCCAGCCGCTCGGCAGCGTAACGAAAATCAAGACCGCTGCCAGGGTCCTCGCCGCAACCAACCGCAATCTTGCGGAGATGGTGGAAAAAGGGGAATTCCGCCGGGATCTGTATTACCGCATCAACATCATCCGTTTTCATCTCCCGCCGCTCAGGGAGCGGATGGAGGATATCCCGCTCCTGATCGAGCGGTTCATCAGGAAGATGAATCGGTTGCGTGGCCGGGCGGTTGCCGGGGTCGGCCAGGAGGCGATGGCGATCCTCCTCGCCCACGACTATCCCGGCAATATCCGGGAGCTGGAAAACATCATCGAACACGCCTTCATCCTCTGCAATGAAGGCGAAATCGGCATCGGCCACCTGCCGGCTTCGCTGGTCCAGCTGCAGGCCGATCAGCCGGCGCCGGTCTGCGATTTATCGATTGCTTCCGGTGTGCAGGCCACCGAGGCTGAAATGATTATTGATACCCTCAGGCGGCATGGCTATAACCGCCTGGCCGCTGCCCGTGCCCTCGGCATTCATAAAAGCACACTCTTTCGCAAGCTGATCAAGCATAACATCTCCCTTCCGGAAATCGACGGCCGAACGAGCCGTAAAAGGTCGTTTCAAGGGTAGCCTGCTCGCGACTCCATGGGGTCGCAGAGAGTCGCATCTTCGCGACCTTTGTCGTTGGCTGTTCTCTCCATTCGTCCTGTGACTTTTCTTAAGTTATTGAAATTAAAAAACAAGTAAATTTTTTCGGCCGCTGGTGCACCGTTTGCTATCTCTCATTGCAACGAGGAGAAAAACAACGGTCATGAATGTCGCGATCACAATATGGGAGAACCGCATTTCGCCGGTTTTCGACTCGGCGGAGACTCTGCTCATTGCCGAGATCCGCGAGGCAAGGATTGTCGGCAGGAAAATCAGGTTGTTCCAGGCGGGAATGTTCGACCGGTTTCTCCACATGCTCCACGAGCATGAAGTGCGGGCGTTCATCTGCGGTGCGCTTTGCGCAGGTCCCGCCAGGCTGTTGGAAACTCAGGGAATACAGGTGATTTCCTTTATTGCCGGCGATGCCGAGCAGGTTCTTGAGCGGTATATCCGCGGCGATGACCTGACCGAATTCGCCATGCCCGGCTGCCGCTGGGGGAGATGCCGCCGTGTCGGGACCAAAGGTCAGGTTGACTGAGGTACTCGCGGAGGGTGATTAATACAATTTACATGGAGGTGCGATATGCCGGGATTTGACAGGAGCGGCCCACAAGGGCGCGGGCCGATGACGGGGTGGAGTAGGGGGTTATGTTCCAGAACAGGTGCCGAAGGAGCCTTTGGTCCCGGCGGGGGGCGAGGCCGGGGCTTCGGAGGCCGGGGAGCAGGGCGCGGCCTGAATCAGCAGCAGGCGGTAGCCTTTCGAAAAGAGCGTTTCGAGGGTGCCGCGGAGACCGTCGCAGAGAACGGGGCGGGGCCCGATGGGGAACTGGCGAGCCTGAGACAGCAGGTCCAGGATGCCACCGCACTGCTCCAGGAGATATCCGAAAAAATGCGTCGCTGGAAGTAAAGAAAGAAAATTGCTGCGCGGCTGCCGCAAAGGGGGCCGCGTAACCCATTAAACCAATAGAAAAAGGATCGGGATAATTCCATGGCACGAATACTTCTCGTCGGCGACCGTCCTGCCGCGTTGCATGAGTTTGCAAGTGGTTTGTCGAAGAACGGCAATGTGGTGGGTTGGGCCTCTTCAGGTCAGGAAGCCTTGGCAATCATCGGTCGGGAAAAGATTGATACCGTCATCGCCGACGAAAAGACGAGGGACGGCGAGGGGCTGGACTTTGTCCGGGTAGTAGTGAAGATGCATCCGCTCATCAACTGTGCCGTGATCAGTTCCCTGCCGATGGCAGAATTCCATGAGGCCACCGAGGGGCTGGGGGTGTTTATGCAGTTGCCGGTGCGGCCGGGGGCGGAGCACGCTGAAAAATTTTTGCAGCTGCTCGAAACCGTCGATGTCTTGATGAATCTGTAAGGGTACGGGGACTATGCTCATCACTATTGCAAGCGGCAAAGGCGGCACCGGCAAAACCACCGTGGCGACCAACCTCGCCCTCTCGCTGGGTCGGGGAGCAAGGCTTCTCGACTGCGATGTGGAGGAACCCAACTGCCATCTTTTCCTGCATCCCGAGATTACCGAGCGACGCGAAGTGACAGCGTTTATTCCGGTAATCCGCGAAGAGCTCTGCACCGGATGCAAAAAATGTGCGGAGATTTGCCGGTTCCGAGCCTTGACAGTGGTGGCCGGCAAGGTGCTTGTCTTCCCGGAACTTTGTCACAGCTGCGGCGGATGCCTTGAGGTATGTCCGGAGCAGGCCATCGGCCAAGGGCGGCGGGTGTTGGGAGTGCTGGAGTCGGGCCATTGCGGAGAACTCGGTTTCAGCCAAGGGCGGCTCCGGGTGGGGGAGGCGATGGCCCCGCCGCTTATAAGGCAGGTCCGAGCCCAGAATAACGGCGCCGAAACAGTCATTATCGATGCCCCGCCCGGCACCTCGTGTCCGGTTATCGCGGCCATGCGGGGAAGCGACTTCGTGCTGCTGGTTACTGAGCCCACGCCTTTCGGCCTGCACGATCTTCGGCTGGCGGTGGAAGCGGTCCGGCTGCTCGGCATCCCCTGCGGTCTGGTGATCAACCGGGCCGACATGGGAGATGAAGGGGTCAGGGAATATGCCCGGGAAATGTCGCTGCCGCTCATCATGGAAATCCCTTACGACCGAAAAATCGCCGAAGCCTATTCCCGCGGCATCCCGATTGTCGAGGCGATGCCGGAGTGGGCGGAACGGTTTCGAGGGCTGTATCGCGATATCCTGGTACACGCCGGCACTTCGGGGAGGCAGCAATGATACGCGAACTGGTAGTGGTAAGCGGTAAGGGCGGGACCGGCAAAACGAGCGTAACCGCGGCGTTCGGCATGCTTGCCGAAAACTGCGTGCTCTGCGATGCGGATGTCGATGCCGCCGATCTGCATCTCCTTATGGCCCCGCGGGTACAGCGTCGCACCGATTTCATGGGCGGCTCGAAGGCCGTGATCCGGAAGGAGGCCTGCACCGCGTGCGGCAGGTGCCTGGAGCTCTGCCGGTTCGGGGCGATCTCCGGCGAGTTCGTCGTGGATCCGATCGCCTGCGAGGGGTGCGGGGTCTGCGTCGATCTTTGTCCGGAACGGGCCATCGATTTTCCGGTGCAGAGATGCGGGGAATGGTACATCTCCGATGCCCGGTTCGGACCGATGGTCCACGCTCGGCTGGGGATCGCCGAGGAGAATTCCGGCAAGCTGGTCAGTCTGGTGCGCCGGGAGGCCCGGACGCTGGCGGAAAACAAAGACTTGCAGCTTATTATCACCGATGGCCCACCGGGCATCGGCTGTCCGGTAATTGCCGCCATCGGCGGGGCTACGGCCCTGGTCATTGTCGTCGAGCCGACCGTGTCGGGTCTGCACGACATGCAGCGGGTGGCGGAACTGGCCTCCCATTTCAAGGTGCCCGGACTGGTCTGCATCAATAAATTCGACCTCAATCCCGAAATGACCGGCCGGATCGAAGCCTATGCCGCCGACCGCAATATGCGGGTGACGGGTCATATCCCTTTCGATCCGGTATTCACCCGGGCAATGATTGCCGGGCAGACCGTTCCCGAATATGCGCCGGATTCGCCGGCAGCTGCCGCCATTTACAGGATCTGGCGGGAGATAACCAGTTCCCCGGTCATGAATGCCCTGGGGATCAAGCATTTTTCAGCAAATATAGAATAGCGAGAAAGGAGAGCACGAATGGCGAGAATACGTATTGCAATTCCATCGGAAGGACAAGGCGGACTGGACGGCTTGCGTGCCGGACATTTCGGCCACTGCGACGTCTTCACCCTGGTGGATGTGGAGGACGGGGAAATCAAGGAAGTTTCCGTCCTGGCGAACAAGGAGCATGTGCAGGGCGGCTGCATGGTTCCGGTCCAGCTGCTGGCCCAGAACAAGGTCCACAGGCTGGTGGTCGGCGGCATTGGCATGCGGCCGCTGATGGGTTTCCGCCAGGTGGGGATTGATGTTTATTACGACGGGGAGCGTCAGGAGATTCGTCCGGTCGTTCTCGATTTGATCGCCGGCAACCTGCCGTTGATCGGCGACAATCAAGTATGCGGCGGTTCGGCCCATTAAATTCGAACGCAAAGGAGGGGTTATGAAAGTTGCCGTTACCGCAAGGGGAGGGGATCTCCAGGCCGAGGTGGATCCGAGATTCGGGCGGGCGCCCTATATCCTGATCGTCGATACCGAGACCATGGAATACGAGACCATCGACAACAGTGTCAATGTCAACGCTTTCAAGGGGGCCGGCATCCAGGCGGCGACCATGGTTGCCGAAAAAGGGGCCCGGGTCCTGCTTACCGGCTACTGCGGTCCGAACGCCTTCAGGACGATCCAGGCAGCCGGGGTCAAGGTTGTCAACGATGTTACCGGGACCGTTCGCGAGGCGCTCGAGACCTTGAAGAGCGGCAAGGTCGCCTACAGCACGGGACCCAACGCCGAAGGCCATTGGTGACGGCGCACCTGATTCACCCTACCAGAATACCATCCCGAACTCCAAAACTCAGCCATGAGAGTTTGGCACCGGGATGGGAAGCAGGAATTATCCGGCGAGATAATTCCTGCTTTTTGTTTTGAATATTCCCACGCCTGCCGATGGGGCGCAGCTGGCCCATTATTTCTGAAAGAAATAAAAAAGTGGCTATTGTTTTCCACACAGCTTTACGCCCTCTTGGAGCTATCGCCGACCATGAATCTCTTTCATCAGTTTGATCGAATTCGCCGCCGGCAGGGCCGACTGCTCGATATGCTGGGTTTGGTCCCAGCCGAGACGCCAGCCCGGGTGGTCTTGTCCGCGCCTGCCTTTACGCTGAAAGCGTATGGAGATACCGGGGATGGCGAACCACCCCTGTTGATCGTCCCGGCACCGATCAAGCGCGCGTATATCTGGGACCTTCTTCCGCGGGTCAGCGTGGTGCGGCAGTGTCTGCGCCATGGCTTCCCCGTCTATTTGATGCAGTGGGAGCAGCCGCTGTCGGAGCAATTCGGGGCAGGCGGGCTGGCCGCTTATGCCGATCGTTATATCTCCACATGTTTGGATGCCATCGAGGCCGAACTCGGCGCAAGGCGGGCGTATTTGGCCGGCCATTCGCTCGGGGGGACCCTGGCCGCCATCTTTGCGGCTCTCCATCCGGAGAGGGTGCGGGGGCTCGTTCTGCTGGCCGCACCGCTCCGGTTTGGGCCGGAAGGTGGATCCTTCGGCCCCCTGATTGCGGCGGCGCCGCCGGCTCGGCTGGTCACGGCCCTGTTCAGCAATGTGCCGGGTACATTTCTCAATACCGTGGGAATGTTGGCTTCCCCTGCCGGTTTTTTAGGGGCACGGTGGGCGGACCTGTTTGGCAGCATGCCGGATGTCCAGGCACTGCAAACGCATCTGCTGGTCGAACGTTGGACGCTTGACGAACTGCCGCTGGCCCGGCAGCTTTTTGAAGATGTTGTGGAGCTGCTGTTTCGTGAAAACCGCTTCATGGCAGGGACATTGACTCTCGGAGGGCGAAACGTTGCACCGGCTGCGGTGGATGCTCCCATCCTGAGCGTAATCGATGCGGGGTCGGATCTGGTCCCGCCAACGGCGGTTCTGCCGTTTCATGATGCCGTTGGGAGTTCCGATAAGCGGGTGCTGTGGTATAAGGGGGATATCGGGGTGGCACTGCAACATGTCGGGATGCTGGTCGGCAGGAGGGCGCATCGGCATGTGTGGCCGAAGATTATGCAATGGATGCATTTGCACTGCGAACTCCGATGACGGCGTCCCACTGGCAAGCCGAGCAAGAGTCGCGAATCGTTGAAAAGAGATACATTTTTGGTTGTCAATGTAAAATGTTCCGGTAATGATGTCTGGCAGAGCAAAGGCGGAAAGGCTTCCGGCGATACGGCAGGGGGCTCGAATTTCAACGGTAGAATGGACGGGGCGTGGTGTAATGAATGACACTTTTTGGTACATGAATGCCAATAAAGCCAAAGCGATGATGATTGCCAGACGGCAATTGGCAGAGCTGGTTTGTGATGCGGTAAACCTCGAAGGGATCGATTTTACCCTGCCTGAAGTGCAGACCTTGCTGGAAGGTGTAACCGTCGGAGGACATAAGGTATCCGATCAGCAAATAACGCTGAATCAGGCTAATGCATGGAAAACTTTATTTGATTTGATAGAGAATGACCGGTTTGAGATTACGGTGGAACAGGTCTGCAGCCTTCATCGAATTGCCGCAAAAGAAGAAGCCTTGGAGTGGGGGAAGTTCAGGTCCGGTGGCGTAACTATCGCCGGGACGAAATATATGCCGCCTTCGGCCGATGTGTTGCCGGTACTGTTTGCAAAAATGGTGGATAATGCAGCAAATTTCCAGGACATTTACGACAAGGCCATCCACTTTTTTTTAACCATGGCAAGGTGCCAGTTTTTTTATGATGTCAATAAACGCATGGGACGTTTTGTGATGAATGGGTTGTTGTTGAGTCATGGCTATCCGGGGATCAATCTCCCGGCAAAAAGAAAGCTGGAGTTCAATCAATTGATGCTCGATTTCTATGAAACCGGCGAACAGCAACCGATGAATGCATTCCTGCGTTCCTGCCTGGATGAGCGAATTGTCGAGATCATGAAGGAAGATCCTCTCGGATAAAATCACACTTACCCAGTTGGGGGAAAATGGATTGGACCGTTTCAACTGGTGAGCAGACGATACATATGGACCATCTTTACCGGCAACGAATTCACGTCATTGACGAAAATATAATTTCGCCGCCCGAACATATGTGCCAGGTATTCGTGGGCCGACTTATCGATGGTGATGCAAAAGGGGTGGACCCCAACGCCCTTGGCTTCCAACAGGGCCTTCCTGGTATCTTCTATGGCATACTGACCTTTATAGTCGTCATAATCTTCAGGCTTGCCGTCTGAAACTACGATCAACAGCCGGATCTTTCCCTGCGATGCAAGCAGTTTTTGGGTCAGGTGGCGTATCGGCGGGCCCATCCGGGTGTAATCCTTCGGCGCGATAGCGGCGATCCTCTGCTGGACGACCGACCCGTACGGCTCCTCGGGATGCTTGATATGAAACAGTTCGCTCCTTGATCGCCTCATTCCCGAAAACCCGTAGATTCCATACTGATCTCCGACCATTTCAAGAGCTTCGGCCAACAGGACAAGGGTTTCCTTCAAGGCAACGCTGACCCACCCTTCAGTCGAACTGGACATATCCACTAAAAACATGGCGGTTATATTGCGTTCGTCGCGCAGGAGCCGGGTAAAAAGACGGTCGGAGGGGATGAAGCCCGCCCGGTAATCGCCCAACGCCTCGATGAGGGCATCGAGGTCGATATCGTCGCCTTCCCGTTGCCTGCGGACGACACGATCGGTAGTACGCAGCATCTCGAATTGCCGCCGCAATTTTTTCAGCGGCGAACCGTACTTGCCGAGAGTTGCGGCAACAAAGCCGGAACGCACCGGGGAAAGTGATTTTTCCTCGAGGGTACACCAGTCGGCTCGATATCCCCCTCTCCGGAAATCCCATTCGTCGTAAGAATATGTCTTGTCGGTGGGTAATGGTGCAGGCGTCGTCTCAAGGCTCGCCTCGCTTTCCCGGCTGTGAAATCCCCCGCCTGCAATCCCTGCGGCAGCCTGGACGTATGCTTGCGGCAAGCTGCCAAAATCACTTATAATATTTTTGGCCAACGCAACCAGGGCTTCAGGGATTTGCATTCCATCGTTATCGAGCAGGATCTGTTGCTTTTCCTCTGCCCGGTCTGGGGCAGATGCCTGCTGCAAGAGAATCAGAACATTGGCGAGCGAGGCTTCCATTGTTCCCTCTTGGTTGACGGAATCGGGACGCTTCTTCTTTTTGGCTCCCAGAAAGTCCGCAAGCATGGCCATGAATTGCGTCTTTTCCTCCTTCCGCCGCAATCTGATGGCTTTTTCGGCTCGCGGAAAATTCAGTTCCCCAAGAAGCAGGCCAGCGGGGCCGAGCTGGTACGAGCCGCCGAGTTTCGAAAAATCGGCATAGACTTCGGGCAGAAGATCAAGTGAGCTGGTACCCCAGCCGGTGGTTTGCAATCGGTTCACGTTTTGCCCGGCGATGGGCTGCAACAGAAAGTCCTGCAAGGCGCTGCATCGCTTGCCCGAAGTCTGCGGAGCTATTTTTTGTATCAGCTGGGCACAGAGTTCACGTCCCTGACGGATCAACCCTGGAAGCTCGGCGGCAAGAAATTGGTACACCTTGCGGAACTGCAGGGCGGCCAGAAGGTCTTCTGCCAGTTTTCTGTCAGGAAACAGCTTGAGCGGATCCCTTCCGGCACACCCCATATCGGCAGCAAGCTCTTTGTAAATACCGGATACCATTTGCCCCCACTGCAGGGATACAATCACCTTGTAGAGCATTACATTTTTATCCCTTTCCGGAAACTGGTCGATATATTCGGGAAGGTAGATAGTCCTGGTGTCGGTACCTGGAGTAACCGCAGAGTCGAAATGCAGGTGCAGGCCGGAAACACCCCGGATATACGGCAGCAGAATAGAAGAAACCTCGGTAAGTCCAACCCCTGCCTCGCCCCTCATCGGTCCGAGAAAGTTTTTATCGATATCGGCCATAAACGCACGCGCACCGACCAGACCTTTCTTCTCATAGACCCCGAGAATATGCCGAACCCATTCCGGGATCAGCTCGCCTGAAAACAACCGGAGTGCCGACATCCCTTCGGTCAGATAGGCAAAACAGAGGCTGTGGCTGACCGGCCAGATGATCCCGACCTGGCTCAGCAGGACTTCGCGTAATTCTCCAGGCAAGCCGGCAAGTTGTTCAAATACTTCATCCACTTCCCACTCATTTGGCCTGGCGGGGAGGACGCTTGCATAAAATCGTTCTTTTTGTTTTCTCAGTTCGATCATTTCAAAAAATAGAAAGAACCATTTCATCCAGCGCCATCAGGAGTTCAGGGTCATCGGTCAGACTCTCTATCATCCCGACCCTGCATGCGCTGACCGTATCGATCCCCGATTGGATTAAGCGAATCGTCTGAATGACCAGCCGGGTGGACGCCCCCTCCGCCAGGCCGGATTCCTTGAGACTTCTAGTCATGGTTGCGAGCTTTATCAGTTGAGCGGCAAGTGCCCTGTCTGCGCCGGTTTCCCGTATCACAATCTCCTGCTCCAACTCTGCCTTGGGATAGTCAAAGTTCAGAGAAACAAAACGCTGCCTGGTCGATGGCTTGAGGTCCTTCAGGACGCTCTGGTAGCCGGGATTGTAGGAAACAGCCAGCATAAACTGAGGAGGAGCGCTGTAGAGTATGCCGAGTTTTTCGATGGGCAGCTCGCGTCGATCGTCGGTCAATGGATGAATAATTACGGTGGTGTCCTTTCTCGCCTCAACGATCTCATCCAGATAACATATCGCCCCCGCCCGAACCGCAAGCGTAAGCGGGCCGTCCTGCCAGATGGCTTCGCAGCCCTTGACCAGATAGCGGCCGACAAGATCGGCAGCCGACAGATCATCGTGACACGATACGGTGATCAGCGGTCTTTGCAGCCGCCAGGCAAGATACTGCATGAATCGGGTCTTGCCGCAGCCGGTTGGACCTTTAAGGAGAAGGGGGAATTTGTTTTTGCTGGCCGCGAGACCAATTTCAATCTCATTGGATTGGGGAAGGAAAAATGGCTCCACCAAAATTTTATGTTCATCAAGTCTGCATTCGAGCGATGTTGTCATATTCAATGCCTTCATACCCATATTCTCCGTT
>MGTI01000225.1 GCA_001799365.1 Desulfobacterales bacterium GWB2_56_26
CCTGTGACGGAGAATACAGGGAAAAACAATATTAGTCAATAGCAGTAAGTATCATCATCATGCTATTGTAATTACGTGTTAAAAATCAATTTAGCAAGATATTCAAGGAACATAGAAAGAACGAAAAAAACGGCCTCTCACGCCGGCAACAGGGGTTCGAGTCCCCTTGGGGTCACCAAATTGTCAAATCAAGGGCTTACGAATCGATATTCGTAAGCCCTTTTTTTTTCGCCTGCCGTGAATCCCATTCCTAGGCCGTAAACCTAGCTGAGAGGTTGACCGCAGATCCTGGCGATTCCGCGCCTAAGAACCATTGACAGTCAGCAATTTGGTGAATTCCTCTGCTGCCACCGGTCGACCGAAATAATAACCTTGTCCCTCGGCACAGCAATGGGATTTCAGGAAGGCGAACTGCCGCTCTGTTTCGACGCCCTCGGCCACGACTCGCTGTTTGAGGTTCATGCCCATCGCAATGATAACACTGACGATAGCCTCGCCGGCATCGCCGTCGATATCCTGAACAAACGACTGGTCGATCTTGAACGTATCGATAGGGAAATTCCACAGATTGCTGAGGCAGGAATAGCCGGTGCCGAAATCATCGATGGCAATATCCACTCCGAGGTCCTTGAGCGCGAATAAAGTTGCCGTCGTTTGTTGCGCGTCGTGCATCAGTCCGCTTTCAGTCACCTCGATTTCCAGGCGGTGCGGTTCCAGTCCGGTGTCGTCGAGGATGGTTCGGACGCTGGAGAGAAAACCTTTACTCAGAAACTCTTTGGCCGAGATGTTGACCGAGATCTGACCAAATTCGCGGCCGGCTTGCAACCAGGCCTTGGCCTGGCGGCAGGCTTCGCGCAGCACCCATTTGCCTATCTGTATAATAAGGCCGCTGTCTTCGGCGATGCTCATGAACTGTGTCGGAATCACGAGACGGTGAGGAGATCGCTGCCAGCGGAGCAAAGCCTCGGCGCCGGTAATTGCGCCGGTCGCGAGATTCACCTTTGGCTGATAATGCAAAACAAACTTGCTCTGATCGAGGGCCTGGTGCAGCCCCTGCTCTACGGCGTGCCGCCAAACCGTGCGGATATTCATGTTCGGAGTGAACACCTGATATTTGTTGCGCCCGCTTTTCTTGGCATAATACATTGCGCTGTCGGCGTTCCTGATCACCTCTTCGGCATCCTTGCTGACGTCCGGGTAGATACTTATGCCGATGCTCAGGGTGATGTGCAGCCGATGGTTGCCGATGAGATGCGGCTTGGCTACGGCCTCGATTAACTTTTCGGCGATGTGCACCGCACTCTGCACATCTTCGACTTCGGGCAGCAGCACCACGAATTCGTCGCCCCCATGGCGGCTGACAGTGTCGGAATGACGAACGCACGCCTGCAGACGCTTGGCGACCGACTGCAACAACTTGTCGCCGACCTCATGACCGAGCGAATCGTTGATGTGTTTGAAGTGATCGAGGTCGAGATATATCAGGGCGACCTTCTTGCCATGACGCTGTGCGAGGGTGATCGCCTGCGCCAAGCGATCGGCCAGCAGTACGCGGATCGGCAAGCCCGTGAGAAAGTCGTGTTCGGCCAGATGGGTCATCTGTTTGGTGGCCTGCTCGGCCGCATCGGTCATCGTCTGGGAGTGAACCGTCGCAATGATGAGTTGCTCATTGGCTTCGCGCAACATTGCCTCGGTTGTTGCTTTGCGCGCGGCTTTTTCCTTCTCGGTCTTTCTTCCGGCGCGCTGGGCTTTCTCGTCCAGATCGGCGGCCTCTTCACGCACATCGGCTGCCTCTTCACGCAGATCGGCGTCCTCTTCACGCAGGTCGGCCGCCTCTTCTCGACTGAGGACTGCCTTTTCGTGGACAACTATCCAGGCCTCGCGCTCGCCGAGAGTATTTCCAGTCGCCATGCCTTGCGACGATAGGTTTTCGTTAGCCTCAAGTGGCTTTCCGGTCCTATCTTTCGACGGAGACACGTTCTTTTTCTTTTTGCGTATCATGGTTTTCCTCGAACGACCGTATCGGCGTCCACCATTCGCGTCGGTCGCCCGCCAAGGAGTCCTTCATAGTCGAGCACCGGGTCGCCGATCTCGATCCCCTCATCGGTGATTTCGAACTGCCGAATCTCGTTGCTGTGGTTGCTGGCGCGCACTTTGACGACCGCCATGACACGTTTCAGGCGACTGTCAACTTCGATGTAACGCTGGACGATGATCGCGTCGGTGAGAAATGCCGATCCGTAAGGGCTGAACCGCAGATCGATATAGCGGTCTTCGAGTTCGGACGTCATCAGCACCGTCACGCCAAGCCCGGACAAGACGGTGACCATGCGAAACAACGATTCGCGAAAGTCCTCGCGGAAGGTCGGCGCCACCGCCAGTTCGAACCCGGACAGCGAATCGATCACTACTCGAGTTGCTTTCATCCGATGAATGAGGTTGGTCAGATTGTGCACGATCTCGTCAATTGACAGATCCAGCGAGCGGGTATTGATTAAACCGATCTGCTCTTTGCGGATGAGATCGTCGAGGGTGCGAATCCAGGACCGACTCGGGACCTGTTCAAAGGCGACGATCACCCCCGGTTCGCCGCAGCGCACGCCTTCGCTGAGAAACTTCGTGGCCAGGATGGTCTTGCCCGATCCCGACGGCCCGGCCACCAGCAGAGAATAGCCGGAGGGCAGACCGCCACCCAGCATTTCGTCGAGACGCGGTATGCCCATAGTCAGCCGTGCTCTGTTTTGCGACACCCCGGTGGCAGCCGTCGTCTCACCGGAATCGACATGAACGACCGCCGCCGGAAAGATTTCGATCCCGGCGCTGGTGATACGGAAGGTATGCATGCCCGGACGGGTTGCCTGACCGCGCATTTTTATCACCTGCATCTGGCGCACCATCGAATTCCGGTAGACGCTTTGTTCCAGCGACAGCAGGCCGTCGGCTACCGTTAATACCGGATTGGGGTTGCGCTCAGATAAGTATTCGCCGATCAGGAAGGTGGTGGCCTGCCAGCCGCTTAGCAGAATGCCAAGCTGCTGGATGAACTGTTGCAGTTTTATCGAGCCTTTGCGTGGGTGTTGCGACTCGAGCATGACAGAGCGGAACGAATCGACGAAGACCAAAGCCGGAGAGAGAGCCTCGACTTCCTGCGTAATGCGCGCCAGCACCTGATCGAAGTTGTGCATTGCGACTTCGTCGCTCAAATTGACGTAGCGGATCGACGCATTGACTTTGTCGAGATCGAAAAAGGAGAACTGCTGCTGATACCGCAACATCTTCAACGGCGGTTCACCGAGCACGGTGAAGAACAGCGCCGGCCGCTCTCGAGTCGCCAGGGCGAACATAATCTGGTGCGCCATTGTGGTCTTGCCGGTGCCAGGTTTCCCCACAATGAGATTGAAGGAGAATTCCGGCAGACCGCCACCCAGGATTTGATCGAGGCCAGGAACGCCGGTGTTGAGTCGGCGTATGGTTACTTTGGTGTTCATAATTCTGTCTCCTGTTCAGATATCGGTGACGGGAACGTCAACACCGGACTCAACAGCCGGCTGGTCAAGGATTCTCCAATCAGGGTTGACAGCAGTTCGGTAAAGGTCACCAGCAGGGCATGGCCCGCCTCCATGGCGTCATTGGTCGCGCTGGCCGCGAGATTCGCCTTGAGGCTTGCAAGCAGGGCTGCACTGTCACCCTGATCTCCGGTAATAACAAGGCACGGAAAAGCTCTGCTCGTCAGCTGCAAGGCGCGGCTGAAGAGGACTTCGACACCTCGAATACCGATTATCGGCGCGAGCCAGGCGGCCATCTGACGCCATATGTTGAGGGTGGCTTCGGCCACCATGCCCGCATCGGGGGCGGTTCCGGCGCGTGATATAAGCACTCTTCGTATTGCTTCACTATAAAAATCACTCTTCAGTGTCGGCATCGAACCATCTCCCAATGAACTGGTCAGGTGCTGAGATTTACGGCGACGAAGTGCAGTGTTGTAGAGCAAAAAAAGAGCGTTGGTGCTGATTGTTCACAGCCGAGGCAAAGACGAATAAACGACCGAGTGTTGAAGTACAATAATGCTAGGCTTAAGGATTGCAAAGAGGTTAGGCTGAATTTTTTGATGCTCCATATCGCCCTGGGCGATACAAAAAATCCAGACCACGTTCGATGGACCCCCGTTGATCATCAAGAAAGCCTGGATAACCTGTTCCACTTTCTTGGCCGGCTTGTCAAGTTCTGGAGGTTCTGGATTTCCGACCCACCTTATTAGCTGATAGGCAGCAGGACAGTGAAGGTTGCGCCTTCCCCTGCCTTGCTCTCGACACGAATTTCCCCCTGATGGTTTTTAACGATCCCATGGCAGACCGACAAACCCAGACCGGTTCCCTTGATTTCAGATTTGGTAGTGTAGAACGGTTGAAAGATCAGACCCATTTTTTCAGGCTCAATACCTACGCCGTTATCCTTGATTGCAACCGCGACTCTTTTTTCATCATGACAAGTGCTTATCGTGATCACACCGCCGTTCTTGAGGCAGGCGTCAGCTGCGTTGTTCAGTAAATTTAAAAGGAGCTGTTTGATCTGGTCCGGAACTGCCAGGATCTGGGGAAACCTCTCAACATAGTTCAGTTCCAGAGATATCCCTTTGCTCTGAAAATCGCTCTTGCACAACAACAGCAAGGAGTCGATGGAAGCATGGACATCGATAAATGTTTTCTTGTCGGACGATGGGAGGTTAAAATCCCGGAGACTTTGAATCAATCTTTTCATCCGGGTGGTTTCGCCGATAACCAAGTCAAGCAATTCCTTATCCTTTTCTTCCAGTTTCCTCCATTTCTTAAAACTCTGCAGTATGGTCATAATGCTCTGCAGGGGGTTATTGAATTCATGGGCGATAGAGGCGGAGAGCTGGCCGATTGCAGAGAGTTTTTCGGCATGCAGAAACCGTTTCTGAGTTTCCTGCAGCTCCTGAGTTCGTCGCTCAACCTTCCGCTCAAGACCTTCATTGGCAGATTTCAGCTGCTCCTGCACCTGCATCAAGTCGGAAATGTCACGAAACACCCCCACAGCTTTGCGGAAATGCCCTTCATGATAGGCAAAAGGATGAATGGAAACTACTGCTGGGAATTTTTCTCCCGATTTACGTACCAGGGATGTATTGAATGACTGCAATGCCTTCCCCTGCCGAAACTCTAGAGCCTGACCCGGTATTTTATCTAAGGAGTCCTGTTTGTATATAAGACCGATCGATTTGCCGAAGGCTTCATCCTGACGGTAGCCAAGCAGGTTTTCCGCACCTGAGTTGAAAATCTTAATGTGGCAATCGCTCTCACCCAAGTCACAAACGATTAATCCGATACTGTCGAGAGCTTGATATGTAGATGTAAGGTTACCGGCCAGATCCGATAATTGAGCATTGATAATTTCTAATTCCTCATCTGCCCGCTTGCGTTCGGTGATATCGTTAAAAAGAACTGCGACCTGCCGGTTCTCCGGTTGGCCAAAACGGAAAGCGTAAACGTCATACCAGCGATT
>MGTI01000226.1 GCA_001799365.1 Desulfobacterales bacterium GWB2_56_26
CAATCCTGCTGTCAATCCGGATGTCCCCCACAAGCATCGGACAGCCTTCAACACCCAGGTGCCTGACATCATATCCGTTTTTCCCCGCCCAGGCTGCCACAGCCTTGAGGTAATGGGGCGAATGGCTGTCACCGGCCAACGCCACCATCGGAGCATCAGGCTTACCCGCGGTTTTGCAATCATAGTACAATACGCCATCTCGTACATGTTCAGAACATTGGGGAGGGATTCGATCGGGGGGAGCGGTCTGGCCGTTCACATACCGGGTTGTTCGCCAGGAAGCTTCATCGAACTGCTCCATATTGCGGAATGCGACAACGCAGACAATGCTGGCGGCAGCCCCGATAACAATAATTGTCCGGTCTGATAAGGTCGTCCTTCGCGCCGGGCGCTCGACAAAGAGATAACTTACAACTGAAAGGAAGAACGAGATAAAAAGAATCGCGAGCGAACTGCCGATACTCACTTCCTGCGTACCAGTACAGATCTTATAAAAGATGATCATCGGCCAATGATACAGGTACAAGGAGTACGATATCTTACCGATGAAAACAGGAAATTGATTTGACAAAAATGAGGTTATGATTCCGTTCCGACCGCTGGAATGAAGAAGAATTGCAGTCCCAAGGCAGGGCAAGACAACTCCGAAGCGAAGAAAGGAAATTGACTGCCATTCCTCGGCAACAAGCATAACGCTTCCCGCTACCAATAGGAATCCCGTTAATTCCAATATATTGACGGTCCTTATTTTTTTGGGTTCCGGAATTACACGCAACGAAACAAGAGCGCCAAGGCAAAACTCCCAGGCCCGTGTATAAAACATATAAAAGGCCAGATTACTGTTGGTTTTCGATAAGATCGAACACCACGAAAAGGAAATGATTGCCAGAAGAAGAAAGATGAGCCAAATGTTTTTTTCTATATTCTCTTTGAACCTGAACTGCTGCTCTTCCATTGCGGAGCCATGCTGCGTTCGGCTTTCTGCCGATGGAAGTGTGGATTTTGCAAACGGCCGGAAACCCATGAGCAGGGTAATGCAACCAACAATGAAGATCGGCCAGAACAGGTAAAATTGCTCTTCTACGCCCAATGACCAGGTATGAAGAAGAGGTTGTCCCGCGAATCCTTCTTCGAAATACCGGACCTTTCTTGAGAAGAAGAAATTGGCTAATTGAGCCGAAGCATATCGGGAGGATTTAATAAAATTAAGATAGGTCTCAGGGGTCAGTAAAGTGACACCGACAAGAGCGCAGAGAAGCAGAACAACGAACAGGGCAGGGAAAATCCTTTTGATTCTTCTGGCATAAAAATTTGCATAGGAAAAAGTATCCAGCAGTTTTTCCCTTACAATTATGCCGGTTATCAAATACCCCGAGATGACGAAAAAGATATCGACGCCAAGAAAACCTCCAGGAAGATGGGCGGGATGGAGATGAAAAATAAGGACCGACAGGACAGCCACTGCCCGGAGTCCATCGATGCTTGGACGGTAATGATTCGGTGGATTCTCAGCAGGTGTAATTCTCATTTGAGTGTCATAGAGTTTTTGCTAAAACCCTTCACGCATTATTGTAAGGTGAGGCGATGATAATGAAGCGGATGAAGTGATGGTTATATACATCACTTTACGAGGCAATCCTAGAGCAAACGCCGGCAAACAAAACGCCCTTCTCTATTGACTTTGAGCCGATAAACCTGCATTCAGGATACGCGATGGAGGGAAAGGAATAGGATTCACCCGGACCACCTTTTACGCCGGATTTTTTCGGTAGGTGGCGCTGGGTGCACCGCCGACATAAATTCCCTCGAGATAAGAGAGTTTTCTCGGCAGTTGCTGGGCTGTGCCCCTGGTGATCAGAAATGTCGCCTTGTTTCCCACAGCCAGCGGTCCGATATTGTTCATGCCGAAGAACCGGGCTCCGTTTTCCGAGGCGCAGTGGAATGTCTCCCCCAGCGAGTATCCGGCTTTGATGAACAATTTCATTTCCTCGGCGACCGACTCGCCATGGAGAATGCCCATACTGCCGGCTCCGGTGCCCACTGCCGTTCTCACTCCGGTTTTTCTGGCGAAACGCAATTGCGCAAGCTGATCGGCAAGCACCTTCTTCCAGAAAGCCTCCCCGCCGGGCACCGCCCTTCCGGGAGCTACATACCGCAGGGAAAAGCGGCAACAGACCTCACCGCCGGAACCCGAGCCGTCCAGGGCATTCTTGGCCTGCAGGACGCTTGGAATCCACAGAATATTTTTCTCCGCCATTTTTCTGAGATTGTCCTCGCCCATGCTATAGCCCTGTTCGATGGCATCGCAACCCGCCTCAATCGCCTCTGCCACCTGCCGCTCACCATTGGCCACCACCACCGCCATTTGGCCGTCCCTGCGCTGCAGGAAGCGGCAAAGATCGGCATGGTCCAGCCGGGGACAGGCATCTTCTTCGTCTGCGATACCGCCGGAGTAGGCGATCTTGAGGAAATCGCCGTCTGCATCTTCGCACGCTTCGCCAGCCTCCCCGCCCCGGCAGAGCCGGCCCGAAGTTCGGATATCGATTTCTCCCCATTCCGGCCTTCCCTTTCGATGGCGTCCAACCAGGTTTTGCCCGTCGCCGCCATCAGCCACACCGAGCACGCCGTGTGCGTGGCAGTAGTGGATATGCCTTCCTATCAGGGCCATCTTGGCTGCAAGGCCGGCCTGCTCTGATGAAAGCTGCATCCGCTTGTCCACCGATGGCGATCGCGACAGATACACGCTGCAGTCAACCAGCGCCGGCAGCATGGTACAGTGGGAGAAATCATCGACTGCGGCCCCTGCCTTGCGGGAAATCTGCGAAACTGGGCCAATGGCGGCTATAATGCTATCCTCCACGACCAGACAGACATTCCTGCGCACATCTGCGCCGGTGCCGTCGATGAGACCTCCCGCAATTATATACCGTCTACCGCCTCCGTTCATTTTCCCCCTTACGTGTGCAGCCGTGCATTTTCAACTGGGCAGCTAACCGCCGGAGCCTCGGCATCAGTAACATTTCACCTGAAATTGGACGCCATTTCGGTCGATGATCACGCCCTCCCAGGTTATTTCCGTGAGTCTCGTCGCGGCATCGATCTGGTCGCCCTCTCTCATGATCGCCCCGTTGATGACGATCAACCGTTGCGATGGATCCAGCGCATACGCGTGGCCGGCGAACTCCAGTTTGGGGATTTCCGCCTGCACCTGGGGAGACAAATCCTGCAAGTAAGGCAGGTTACTCTTCGGTTTCTCGGCCGGGACGGGTTGAGGCTGACCAATGACGGTCAGGACGGATTGAGGCTGCCCGACGACGGCCGCCGGGTCAGGTTGAGGCAGAACCTTCACGATCTTTGCATGGTCCCTTGCTATCTTTACGGGCTTGGGAATTTTCTTACTGCCGGTGGCGGTTTTTGAAATCGCCAGGGGGAGTTCTTTCCCTTCGACCTCACCCGGCGGAGAACTCCCCGCCGAGGGTAACGAGTAATCTTTTTTCGGCACATGTTGGAACCAATCATCAAACCACTCCGCCTGAACGGTCAGGGAGCTGACTGACCTTCTGTTTTCAGCATCGGCAGACGTCGATGAGGGGGAGGTTTGGCCTGCAGGTTCCTGCTGTGCCGCTTCGACCGCCACTTCCATCGAGGCGGGGGCCGGTTGCGGGGGAATCTCCCCTGCAGGTCCCGGCGGGTTGGGATTGCTCCATTGATTCCAGCCGATCATTTTCACCAAGCCGCCAAGGATCAGAAGCCCGCAAAGAAGGAACCAGGGCCAGTTGCGTCTTCGTAAGATGCCAGTATCCCTGGATGACGGCGGGGTCTCATAGAGGTGCTGCAGGGGCGAGAGGGTCTCCTGCTGCCGTTCCCGATCGGATTTTTTCAGAGCATCGAGGATGTAGGACATGGTCTTAATCTTTCTGTAAGAGTTTCGCCGGAGTCCGGCCGTCGACCTCCCGAGATCCGGCAGGACCGGCCTGGGCGACAGGAGGTGCCTGCGGGGAAGTCGTTTCGTAACCGACGAAGGAGTACAGCAGTCTTTTCATCGCCGAAGTTTCCCCCAGATGGGTCGCGAGATAGAGTGTGGCGGACAACCCGACGGCAATGAAAAGAACGGCCAGGACGAAAGCTGCCTTCCCCGGCGACCACCAGTGACGGTCGGATATCCCCGAGATTTCCCGGGCGGCCTTGCGTACTATTTTCAGATCGACGCGATCCTTGTTTTCCGCGTATGCCCCAAGGAGCGCACGATCGCAGAGGATGTTGATTCTCCTGGGGACGCCTTGGGTGGTCTTGACGATGTAACGAAGAGCGAGCCTGCTGAAAATGCGGCAATACCCTTCGCCTCCCGCCATGGCTATCCTGTGCAGGATGTAGGGGGTGACATCGTCAGGCCGGAGCGGTTTCAGATGATATCTGGTGGTGATCCGCTGATTGATCTGGGCATATTTGGGATCATTGAGAGTTTTCAGGAGCTCGGGCTGGCCGATCAGTACGATCTGCAGCAGCTTATGGGTGTCGGTCTCGAGATTGGTGAGCAATCGCAGTTGCTCCAGAATCTCCATATCCAGATTCTGAGCCTCGTCGATGATCAGGGCGGTGTTGCGCCCCCGTGCATGAGCGTCAAGCAGATGGCGATTGAGCCGGTCGATGTAGGTCTTTGCCGAGGGGGCATCACCGTCGATCGCAATATGGAGCTCTTCGCAGATCGTTTGCAGCAGGTCGGTTATGGTCAGGATGGGATTGAGAATGAGCGCGGTGTCGGTTGTTTTAGGAAGCCTTTCGAGGAGGCTTCGACAGATCGTGGTTTTCCCCGTACCCACCTCGCCCGTCAGCAGGATAATGCACCCCTCGCCGCTGATCCCGTAGAGCAGATGTACTAATGCCTCCCGATGCAGATCGCTCAGATAGAGATAGCGAGCAGTCGGTGCGATGCGGAAGGGTTTTTCTTTCAGGCCGAAATACCGTTTGTACATAGATACTCGCGGGCAAATGAGATCGACAAGGTTCCAGTCTTTCGTTTTTCCAAGGATGTTCCGGGAGAATGGCACAAGCGGCAGCCACATGATCCATCGATGTCAGGCTACTCTTTTGTGTTAAATTTTGCAATTTTTTCCCTCCCCCCGTTTCAACATTCCATCCTAATACGTGGGATTCTTCCGCGAGTGAGTTTACGAAGCCAGAGCTTTAGTCGATAAGGCAGCAAAAAACTATCTCCTGCCTTCTTCCCGATTGCCCTGGATGGGGAGGACCACGGTAAAGGTTGTGCCTAGTCCGGGTTCGCTTTTCACGGTGAGGAGACCGCCATGACTTTTAACGATGTCGGAGCAGACCGATAAACCGAGCCCGGTCCCTTTGACTGCCGGTTTTGTCGTGAAAAAAGGCTCGAAGATCCGGGGAATAATCTCAGGCGGGATACCTTTGCCGGTATCTTGTACGGTGATTTGGACACTACCGCTGTCACGCACTGACGTTCCGATGGTAATCGTGCCGCCACCGGCCTCCGCGCAGCCATCCACCGCATTGTTGAGCAGGTTGAGAAACACCTGCTTGATCTGATCGGCCACAGCCCTGACTATCGGCAAGGCCGGCGCGTATTGCTTCTTTATGAGAATGTTTTTACGCTTATACCTGTACTTGCCAAAAATCAGGATGCTGTCCATGGCGGCATGAAGGTCCACCTGCGACATGTGTCCGGAGGTCGGTCGATTGAAATCCTGCAGGTTTCTAATAAGATCGCGCATGCGCCCGCACTCCCTGAGAGCCATATCCATGAGGACTTTCTCATCCTGATGAAGAGCAGCATGGAGATAAATACCTTTCATTACGGTCATGACACTCTGCAGGGGATTGTTGAACTCATGGGCGATGGAGGCGGAAAGACTGCCGATGGCGCTCAGTTTCTCCGCATGAAGCAGTTGACTGTGGGTCTTTTGCAGTTCCAGGGTGCGTTCCTCGACACGTTTTTCCAGATTATCCCTGGCGATTCTCAGCTCGCGTTCCATTTGCTTGATGCCGGTTATGTCATGCAAGGTGACGCATACCTGGCTGGGTTCGCTTTCCCCCTCCTCGAACTCCGGCAGGGCATTGATGACCAGCCAGACTACGTCCCCCGTTGTCGGATTCAAAACCCCTGCAATCTTATCCCGAACCGGCTTGCCGGTGCGCAGTGCGAGCATGGAGGGATGTTTTTCCGGTTGCAGTTCGGAGCCGTCTTCAGCTACAACCTTCCAGTCCGGCGAATAGGAGTCCCGGTCCAGAAACTGCTGTCTGGTAACACCGAAAAATTTGAGGGCGGAATCGTTGGCATCAATCAGCCTGCCGTCCCGGTTCTGATAGAATACGCCCTGGGCCATATTCTTGAACAGCGTGCCGAAGCGTTCCTTCCTCTTGCGCAATTCACGTTCGACCTGTCGGCGTTCTTCGATTTCCTCCAGGAGCGCCTTGTTGAGTTCGGCGAGTTGGCCGGTGCGTTGGGCCACACGCAGTTCCAGTTCTTCGTTATCTTGCCGGAGCATCTCTTCGATATGCTTGCGCTCTGTGATATCCCGAACCACGGCAAGAATCGTCAGTTCCTTGCCTGTACCCTGCTTTGAGAGGCTATACTCGACCGGCACATAGCTGCCTTCGCCTTTGATCAGGAACGCTTCGAAGCTCGCCTGCATCACATCTTCATCGATAAAATTCCGAAATGCCGTCGAAAGTTTTTTTTCTTTGGACAATGCCAACAGATCCAACAGATCGGCGCCGACAATTTCCTGGCGCGGGCGGCGGAGCAGGGCCTCGGCCTGCCGGTTGCAGAGAAATACCTGAAATGCGCGATCAAAACAGAACACCGCATCGCTGATCGACTCCAGCAGGGCCCTGTAATTCTGTTCCATATCCTTAAAGAAAAAAGACAGCGCCATTTCGACGGACAACCCTTTTTGTTTCGCCGATCTCATTGTCTCGTATACGACAAGAATGAGATAGAAGCTGGACATGTACATGGTTATTCTGCCGGTCCAGCTGATGAGGCTTCCCAGCGACTTCTGCATGAAGAAGCTGGCTAAACCCAGCGCTAAGAGAAAAAGGGCCAGGGAATACCAGTAAAAAAAGTCCTTTCCGGAAACTCGGTAAAACCTGAGGAAGGCTATTCCTGAAACTGCATAAAGCCCAATGGCGATACAGAGGACCGACTGGCGCAAAAGTGTAGGCCCCTGCTCTTGTCCGCCCAGGAAAAACGGCGGCGTCAGACCAAATAGACTGCCGGCTGCGACAATACAGAGGAAGGTTACAATAGACAGGTAGAAGGTTGCGATTGTACCGAGTGCATGGTTCCTTCCGATTTTTTTCAGTTTTTCATCGACAATGCCGATGCTGCCGCAAAAATGAAACAGGCCGCCAAGCAGAGCACCAATGTTCTGGATGGTGATGAAGTGATTGGGAAAACCTGATTTTTCGACGATAAGACCGGCGATCAGACTTCCCCAGCCCAGGGCCAGAGTTCCACACCCCAGCAAGAGCACTCTGAAAGAACCGAAGTGGAAAAACGCGTTGGCGGCGTAGACGGAAACAACAAGGGGCAGTATTGCCAGAAAGATTGTGGTCAGCGGCCCCAGAAGGGGCTGGGGCTCATACCTGTAGTCGGATGGGATGAAGAAGAGGGAGAAAGTGACAAAAACAGCAACAATGACAGGAATGGCTCCTGCAACTTTTGATTTCTTCGACATCTTCTTGTTGGGATATTGCTGAAGGTACTGCTGCAGTCATTTTCAGGAAATATTCTCAAACAGAGTACCCTTTCATATTTGTGTATGCAAATTGTTTTTCGGCGTGTGTATTTCCCGTGTGCTCGGTTAACCGATTTCTTACTCCCGCTTCTTACCTGCAACCATCGGTGGCATGGTCTCAATCCAAAAGGCCTCCAAATTGGGCAAACTTCTTTTCGAACTCCTACTCCAATCGGCTTCCAGGCTTGTCCGTCAACCGTATAGCCTGTGAAAACCATTCTAGTCCGGGCCTGAGATTATCTGTTGTCTTAATATAAATCATACTTAGGATATGGGAGCCGGCCGTGCATGCCGCCGAGCGACACCATTCACCCATTTTTGCCATGGAACCATGACCGATTTTATTACCGAATTCATCATTCTCGCCCCACCGATTCTGCTCGCCTTGACCCTGCACGAATTTGCCCATGGCATGGTCGCCTACCGGCTGGGCGATCCGACCGCCAAGCGCGCCGGAC
>MGTI01000227.1 GCA_001799365.1 Desulfobacterales bacterium GWB2_56_26
TGAGCGGGTTGTTGATCTCGTGGGCAACGCCGGCGGCCAGGGCACCGATGGTGGCCATCTTCTCCGCCTGGTAGAACTGGGCCTGGAACTCTTTCTCCAGGGTGACGTCCCGCTTGAAGACCAGCACGCTGCGCTCGCCGCTCTCCGTCATCTTGAGCGGCGAGGCGATGATCTCGAAATGGCGAAACTTGTCGTTGACCTTGTAGATGCAGAGATCCTTGACGATCTCACCCTGGTCGAGCGACCGGAGGGCCGGACAGTCCTCGCACCGGCCATTTTGGTCGCGGAACACTTCATGGCAGGTGCGGCCGATGGGGTCGATACCGGGGAACCATTCGGTAAAGACATGGTTGACCTGCTGGATCCGCAGGTCCTCGGACAACACCACCATCAGATCGGTGATGCCGTCCAGCACCGCCTGGATCTCCCGCCGTTTTTTTTCCAGTTCCTGGTTGGAAGCCTTCAACTGTTCGACTTTCTGCTGCAGTTCCTGATAGAAGCCAAGTTTGCAGTGCTCGATGCCGACCAGGTCGGCGAGCGTCGTCGGCCCCTTCATCACCAGACCTCCTCGCAGATCCGCAGCAACTCCTGCCAGGAGGCAGGCCGGGGATTGGTGAGATTGCAGGCGTCGTTGACCGCCATTTTGCAGATCGGTTCGAGATAGTGCTTGTCCGCCTCGTCGATCTCCTGCCGGAATTTCAGGGACACCTTGAACGAGGCGAAAAACTCCTCAAGCTTGTCGATGCCGGCGAGCGCCGTCTCGCGCGGGGAGCCCAGCTGCCGGTCGAGGACCACCCGGCCGATGTCGGCCAGTTTATACTCGGCGAAGTCGAGGTTGAAGCGCATGACGGAAGTCAAAAGGATCGGGTGGATAACCCCATGGCGCATATCGAAATGGCCGCCCAGGGAATGGGCTAAAGCATGTTCGGCGCCGAGACTGGCATTGCTGAAGGCCATGGAGGCCGAAATCGAGGCGATGCTCAGCTTCTCCAGATAGTCCATCGCCCGGGTTTCCACCGCCTTGGGCAGATAGCGGAGGATGAGATCGATGGCCTTCAGCGACTGCATGCCGGTGAAGGGCGAGGCGATGGTCGAGGTGTAGGCCTCGATGGCATGGGCGAGCGCGTCTATCGCCGACTGGATGATGAGCGTCTCGCTCTTGGTCGTCAGGATCAGGGGATCGACGATGGAGATATTGGGCACCAGCGTTCGGGTGATGATCGACATCTTCACTGCCCGCTCCACGTCGGTGATGATGCAGAACTGCGAGATATCCGAGCCGGAGCCGGCGGTGGTGGTGATCAGCACCATCGGCGGCAATGGCCGGCTGACCCGGTTCGCCCCTTCGTAATCCCTGATCCGGCCGCCGTTGCTGGCGATGATCGCCACCCCCTTGGCGGTATCCATCGAACTGCCCCCGCCGATGGCAAGGATCACATCGCAACCGTTGTCGCGGTAGATCTCTGCGCCCTGCTCCACCTGAAAATCGCGGGGATTGGAAGTGACCCCCTGGTAATAGATCCAGTCGATCCCCTCTTTTTTCAAGATATCCATCAGCCGCTGGACCCAGCCGGCCTGCTCGATCCCGGCATCGCTGACCAGGAACACCTTCTTGGCGCCCAGCCGTAATGCGCATTGGCCGGCATAATTCAGGCTGCCCCGGCCGAAAATAATCTCGGGGATGGCAAATTTGGTTATATCCATTCTGGTAATCTCCTCTGTCAAGCAGCGCCAGGCGTCCGGCTGTACCGGAGCTTTTTATCTCGGCGGACATCGCCTCGCTCCGGCCTGCAAATTCAATGACATATCTGATCATTATATGCAATTTTTAGGACTGATTGTCAACGACACTGACAGAGAGCTTTTCTTTCTCTACTTCCGGTTATTACGAATATCATATTTATTGACTCTTATTATGCGGAAAAATAAGGTATCAAGCGTACATATTGATGAATTGCACAGTTTTCGCGAAAACGAAAGCCAATTTACCGGGAGTGATCGATGCAGGGTTTACAGCGCAAATATGGAATCTGGACGGCGACCGCCATGGTTATCGGGATCGTCATCGGTTCCGGGGTGTTTTTCAAGGCGGACGATGTCCTGAAGGCCTCGGGCGGCAGTTTGTCTACTGCCTTACTGGCCTGGCTCATCGGCGGGTCGATCATGGTGGTCACCGCCTTGGTCTTCGCCAAAATCGCTACCCGGGTCGAGCGGGTGAACGGCCTGGTCGATTATTTCGAGGAGGCCTACGGACCGCGGGCCGGCTATCTGGTGGCCTGGTTCATGACCTTTGTCTACTATCCGACGCTCGTGGCCGTCCTGGCCTGGGTATCGGCCAACTACACCGCCGGTTTGCTGGGACTGGCCAAAGGAGTGTGGTGGCTGGCGGGTTTCTACCTCGTCTTCTTTTTCCTGCTGAATATCTTTTCGCCGGTGCTGGCCGGCAGATGGCAGGTTTCGGCCACCGTCATCAAGCTCATTCCTCTTGCCCTGGTGGCGGTGGTGGGGATGGTTACGGGCCTGGTCAGCGGACTGACGTTTGAAAACTTTGCTGTAGCCGCGGGCAACGTATCGGGCGGGGGTGGCCTTGCGGTCGCGACGCTCGCCACCGCCTTTGCCTATGAGGGCTGGATCATCGCCACCTCGATCAACGCGGAGTTGAAAGATGCCAAGAGGACGCTGCCGAAGGCGCTCTTTTTCGGCTCGGTTGCGGTCGTGATCATCTATATGCTCTACTATCTCGGCATTTCGGGGGTTTTGACCAACGAGCGAGTAATTGCCGCGGGCGACGGGGCGCCGGTCGAGGTGGTCTCCCTCATTTTCGGTAGGCTGGGCGGCACGCTTTTGACAGTCTTTGTCATCGTCTCCTGTCTCGGCACTTTGAACGGGCTTATCATGGGGGCTTCCCGCGGCATGTTCGCCATTGCTTCACGGGGCCTCGGCCCCAAGCCAGAGTTCTTTGGCGCCATCGATCCGCGGACCAACAGCACACGGAATTCCGCCGTCCTCGGCTTTGTCCTGTCAGCCTCGTGGCTGGTGGTCTGGTACGGCAATTTCGCCGGCTGGTTCGGTAAATTCATGGATATTTCCGAACTGCCCATCGCTTTTCTCTACGTCATTTACATTTCACTGTATATCTGGGTAATGCGGCGGTTCACCGATCTTGGGACCTTCAGCCGCTACGGCGCCCCGCTCCTGGCCGGGGCAGGGTCGCTCTACATCATCTGGGGCGCCATCCAGAAAGATCTCTTTCTGCAGTTCTTTCTGCTGACCCTGGTTATCGTCCTGGCTGGCCTGCCGTTCATGCGAAGCCAGGATTGAGGGAAAAGGACTGAGGACTGAGCAGGGGCGAAAAATCTTTCGCCCCTGCAGGGGACCGCCATGAAATTACTCAGTCCTCATAGCTCAGTCCTCATAGCTCGTTACGCGCCTTTGTTATACGACGTTTTATTGCTCATGCCTTTACGGGTCTCCGGATCGAGGAGGCCTTTTTCCGCCGCCTGTTTCTCCCACTCCTTGAGCAGGGTCGCCCGAAACTTCTCCTTCTCGGCAATTTCCGCCGGCAAAGCAACGCCGGCCAGAGCCTGAGCCTTATCCTTGGTGGAAAAATCCGGGGCCATGTATTCGACCGCACCGTGCTTGGCCAGCACCTGAACGAGCTTCAGCCGGGCCGCCTGAGCGGTCTCGTTGGCCACGCTGAGCAGCCGCAGGGTTTCTTCCGGGGCATGGAAGAAGCTACCGTGGCTGGCGATAGAGTAATCCCATTTCCACTGGGCGTGGCGGATGTCCAGGAGGATGCCCTTCATCTCCGCCTCGGTGGCACCCAGTTCCCAGGCCTTGCCGGCCTCAAGGTGAGCCTTGGCCAGGTTGTCCATGGCGATCTCCATCAGCTGCTCCTTGCGGGCGAGCTTGTTCTCGACCACCGCCTTGAGGTCTTCGGCACTCTGCTCGTGGCAGTTCAGACAGACGGTATCGATGTTGGCCATGGGAGAAGCGATGTGGTGGTCGGAATAGGTTCCACCCTCGCCCTTTTGGGTCGGCATATGACAGTCGGCGCAGGATACTCCGCTCTTGGCATGAATGCCGCTTCGGAAGATTTCGTAGCCGGGGTGCTGGGCCTTGACCATCGGGGCCTTGCTGATCTTGTGGACCCAGTCGTTGAAGCCGATATCGTCATAGTATTTTTCCATATCCTCGGCGGTCAGACCGTTGTCCCAGGGAAGGGTGACCACTTTGGCGACCTTCTTGTTGCCGTCCTTATCGGTCCATTCGGTATCCTTGAAATAGTACTCGGAATGGCACTGCGCGCAGGCCAGACTGCGCATGTCGTTTTTTGTAATCTTGGCGGTATCGACCCCGACCGCTTCCAGCCCCCGCAACAGGTAGGGACGGGAGATCTTCAGTTGGGCGGTCTGCGAGTCGTGACAGTCGGCGCAGCCGATGGAATTGGCCATTTCATGACCATATTTCGCCCATTTCCCGGTGAAATACTCCAGCTCGCCCTGCTCGTCCATGAGCCGCGGCACGTCGGGCGATTTGCAGGTCCAGCAGGCGGTGGGCATCGGACCGGTGGCCGGACCGACCGGAGCACCGGTCCTGAGGGTGTTGATATTGCTCTGCAGGGCATAGAAATGGCCTCGCGGCGCATTGTAATCTTTGGCAAAGCCGTATCCGGCCCAGAGTACCGCCAACTGTGGCTTCTTGGCGACCAGATCGGTTATCTCGTCGTTTTGCGACGTTTCTTTCCAGGAATTGTACTGGTTGGGATATTTTTTGGCCCACATCTCGTTCCTGCTCTCGACTCCCTTTTCCCGCACACCGCCGTCCGCGGCCCAGCCGATACCGGTCCCGCCGGTTGACAGTACAACACCGACAGCCAGCGCCGCACCGGCAAGAAGCTTTTTCGATCTTCTCATGACATCTCCTCTGTTAAGATAAAGTAACGGTCCCACGGGTAATCCCCACCGCCCACGCCTACGCTTACTAAGCAAACGAGGTGCCAGCTAACAACACTTAAACATTACAAGATGTTATCATAAAACAAAGAAAGGAATGCTACCGTTTGGTAGCACTTCAGAAACCGCAATGCTACCGAACGGTAGCAAACTTGGGGGCAAAACTTGCAGAAATTTTGGGGGTCAAATCTTTATCGTTGACATTGTCAGACTCCCCATGAGAAATTTTGGGGGTCAAATCTTTATCGTTGACATTGTCAGACTCCCCATGAGCACCAACTGCCTGAGCGATGGCGAATATCCTTCTTGCCCAACCAATTCTCAGGCAGTTTGTAATTCCTGCCGGGGAATGGCGAGAAAGGCCTCAACCGCTTTCGGATCGAAATGGCGGCCGCTTTCCTTTTTTATCTCGACCACCGCCTCCTCATGGCTCATGACAGTCCGATAGGGCCGTACGGAGGTGAGCGCATCGTAGACATCCGCCACGGCAAAGAGCCTCGCCCCGAAGGGGATTTCTTCCCCTTTCAATCCCCGCGGGTAGCCGCTGCCGTCGAAGCGTTCGTGGTGCGCCAGGACTATCTCCGCCGACTCGCGGAGAAACTCGATCCTGTTGACGATGTCATAGCCGACTGCCGGATGCTTGCGCATGACCTGCATTTCCTCGTCGGTGAGGGCTTCGGGTTTCAGGAGAATGGCATCCGGCACCGCGATCTTTCCCACATCGTGCAGCAGTGCACCCATGCCGATGGTCCTCTTTTTCGCTTCATCGAAGCGAAACCGGTCGACCAGCAGCAGGGTGTACTTCCTCACGCGCTGGGAATGGAGATTGGTGTTGTGCTCCTTCATGTCGAGCGCCGAGACGAGGCCGATCAGGGTTTCCTCATTGGCCCGCACGAGATTCTTCAGCAGGGACCGTTCCCGCTCGAACAGCCGCCCGGCCACCAGCCCCACCACCCAGAAGCTGACCAGCTCACCGGCTTGATTAGCCTGCTCCATGTAGTTGTCCGTCCAGTTGAGAACAACATGGAAGGAAAAGAGAACGCTGATCGCAAGGGTCATGAAAATGGCTGCCCGAAATCCGTACCAGGCGGCAGCCATTACTGGCAGAAGAAAGTACAGCTTGCGCAGGGCGATGTGAAAAATGTGAAAGGTATGTTGTTCGGTGGGAATGGCAAAATGAAGCAATGTTATGATTGCAGTGAGGATGATGAGAATAATCATCTTCCCCTCTATGATCATGACAGCATTTTTCATCGGTTCATCGGAGTTAAATCCTTATCCTTGAACTGCCTTCTCTATATTGGTTAACACCGTTCTGACATCATGATCTTTTTCGGCTTTTTCCCGCAACCGCTTCCTGCCTTGGCTGACCGTTGAATAATCTACAGCCAGCAAAGCCCCTATCTCACGATTGTTGAGCCCCCCATACCGATAAAGAGCCGTCATGACGAACTGTCTGGTGATACCGGTCGAACGGAGAAGATCTTTGCCGCCGGTTTCTTGTTCCACAATATCCAATACCCGTTCCAGAGACAGGTATTGATGGATTTTTCCAACATCCGGCCGTTCCCTGTCCTTTTTGCCGGCCAGAAATTGCTCCTTCACCCAGGTAACAAATCGATCACTGCCGAGAATACTCTGGCCAAGGATGTGTTCTTTTATCGGCACCCCGCCCGCCAGATCTTCCGCGATCTGGTCCCTGTATCCTTGCCGGCCTTCCGGAGAATCCCCGCCGTGCTCGGCAAGGACGGTGTTATATTCAACAAAATCCAGCCGTTTTGCCACATCCAGGTAGCCGGGCAAGCTGCTCCACCGGTAGTCCCAAAGATGGCTGAGCTTATTTTCTATCGCCATCCTCTTCTTGCCGGCAACTTTGACCGGATTGAGATGAATATACCGCGACACCCGGGAAAGATAGGCATCGAGCTCGACCAGAAAACTCTTGTATCGCCCCTGATACAAATTACCGACTCGATTATGGCGGCGGTTGTAATGAGAGGTATAGGTGATGTTGAAATGGCGCATGAATTCGCCAAGGTTGCCCAAAGGGGTCTGAACCAGGAGATGGAAGTGATTCTCCATCAATACAAAACCGTGGAGGATGATGCTGTAGGTGGTGATCGACTGCGAGAGAATCTGCAAAAATGCAACCCTGTCGACATCATCCTTACAGATGGCCTTTCGCTCGTTACCACGGTTCGTAACATGATAAAGAGCACCTGGATATTGAACACGCAATGGTCTGGACATAGAATGAAGATACCATGAAGGATGAAGTCGTCAAAGGGAAAGATTTGACCCCATAAAATTCGTTGAAAAGAGGCGGCAAACACGATAGGATCGCCCCATAACTTTTCCCACGGTTGCTCTTGATTACTCCGATTCTCCATCTTTATTCCCTGGCCTGGGCCATAGCGCTGCCGTTTTTGCGGCGGTCGCCGCGGGTTTCCCTCGGCTGGGGACAGCGGACCCTGGAGGAGGCCTCTCCATCGGGGCCTTTCGATGTCTGGATTCAGGCCGCTTCCGGCGGAGAATCGCTGTTGACCAATATGGTTCTGGAGAGGCTCGCGGCAGAGCACTATGGCAGGAAACTGCGGGTGCTCGCCACCTCCGGCACCAAGCAGGGTATCGATAGCCTGCTGAAGGGGTGCGACAGGTTGTCGGCGAACGGCGGCGTTGAGCTTGCCGTCGCCTACTTTCCCTTCGATGCGCCGCGTGTTATGGACCAAGCCTTCTCCAGCTTTGCCCCGAAGCTTGCGATCATCGTCGAAACCGAGCTGTGGCCGGCTTTTCTCATCACCGCCCGGCGCCGTAATGTCCCGGTTTTTCTCGTCAACGGCCGGATGTCCGAGAAGAGTTTCCGTTCCTATCGCCATTTTTCCGGCTTTTTCCGGGCCTATGGGCCGGACAAGGTGTGGGCGATTTCTTCGCAGGATGGCGACCGATTCGGCCAGGTGGTCGGTAACGAAAAAGTCGGCCTGATGAACAACATCAAATTCGACCGAATCGAACCGCAAAAGAAGCTCCCTTTTCCTTCGCCCGTCGCCGATCTCCTGACCGAATCGACCCCCTTCGTGCTGCTCGGCTCGGTGCGGAAGGAGGAAGAAGAAAAAATCCTGAAGGCGATAACGGTGACCCTTACGGCCCGGCCCGACCTCATTATCGGCCTCTTCCCCAAGCATATCGAGCGGGCCGATCACTGGCTCGCCCTGCTGCAGTCAGCGGGCATCCCCGCCGTCAAACGTTCCCGGGCGACCGGCCGCAGCCTGCCCGGCACGGTGATCGTCTGGGACGTCTTCGGCGAATTGGCCGGGGCCTACGGTCTTGCCTCGGCGACCTTTGTCGGCGGCAGTCTCCTCAATTTAGGTGGCCAGAATTTTCTCGAGCCGTTAGTATTCGGGCTAAAACCGATCATCGGGCCATACTGGAAAAACTTCGCCTGGGTGGGCCGGGACATCGTCGCCGCCGGCCTCGTCAGAGAGGTGGCGGATGAGCACGAACTGGCGCAGGCCCTGCTTGCCGCCATCGACGAACCCGGTACCAGGGCCGATGTGATCGAACAGGTCCACACCTTTTTCGCCCCGCGAAAAGGGGGCACGGAACAGGTCTGCCGGCAGATAATCGATAAACTCCAATTACTTGACCAACAGCAAAAATAAAAAATGAGCGTATTTCCAGCCTGTTACGGCATCATCCCGGCCCGCTACAAATCCCACCGCTTTCCCGGCAAACCGCTCGCCGATATCCTCGGCAAACCGATGTTCTACCGGGTCTACGAACGGGCGGTCGCTTGCCCCCTCTTGAAAAAGGTCTGGCTGGCCACCGACGATCAGCGTATCTACGATGCGGCAATAACCCTCGACGTGCCGGTGGTGATGACCGATCCCGACCATCCCAGCGGCTCCGACCGCATCATGGAGGCGGCGCGGGCCCTCGGTCTTGAAGACGATGCGGTGGTCGTCAACATTCAGGGCGACGAGCCGGCGCTCGACCCCGACATGCTGAAGAAGCTCGTCGAGCCTTTTATCGCCCACGAAATCCAGGTGACCACGCTTGCCAGAATCATCGACGCGAAGCAGGCCGAAAATCCCGACCGGGTCAAGGTCGTCCGCTCGGCTAAGGGGTTTGCCTTATATTTCTCCCGGTCGAAGATCCCCTTCATCCGCGATAGCGAACAAGGCGACACCGATTATCTCCTGCACATCGGCATCTATGCCTACCGCATTTCCGCCCTCAAAAGCTTTACCGCCCTGCCCCCGAGTCCCCTGGAAAACATCGAGAAGCTCGAACAGCTGCGCCTGCTGGAGGCTGGCATTCCGATCTATGTAGTGATGACCGACTACCTGGGTTTCGGAGTTGACCGGCCGGAAGATCTCCAGCTGATTCTCAGGCAACTGCAGCAATGATCCGAGAATCGTACTGGGCCACCTTTTCCTTCATGGGGATGAGTGCCGGTTAAATTCACTGTGGCTGTCCGTCTTCCTTTTCTCCCGCCTGCGTCGAAGCCGGCCCCAGCTGGTTTTCGATAATATCGAGCGCCGCATCGGCAATGATGGCAAAGAGCGCCGCCAGAATCGATCCCTGGAGGATGAAGGCCGTGTTGTCCGAAGCCAGGCCGGTTATGATCGGCGCGCCAAGGCCACCGGCGCCGATGGTCGCGCCGATGGTCGCGGTACCGATATTGATGACCACCGAAGTCCTGATGCCGGCCATGATCACTTTGGCGGAAAGCGGCAGTTCCACCCGCCACAGGGCCTGCAGCTCGGTCATTCCCATACCCATGGCGGCCTCCCGTACCGCAGGCGTCACCGCCTCCAGGCCGCCGACGGTATTTCGGACTACAGGGAGCAGGCCGTAGAGGAATAGGGCAATGATGGCGGGTTCAGCCCCGAAACCGACCGACGGCACCGCCAGGGCCAGCACAGCCACCGGCGGAAAGGTCTGGCCTACCGAAACCAGGCTGTTGACTGCCGGAAGAAAATCGCGGCCGAAGCTCCTTGTTGCCAGAATTCCCGTTCCCATCCCCACCAGGATCGACAGCGTGCTGGAAACCGACACCAGCACGCAATGCTGCCAGGTCAGAGTCCACAGGCCGACCCGGGGGTAGAGGTATTCCTGTACATCCGGCATGATCGGCGAGAGCAGCCGCTCCCATATTCCTCCCCAGGAGGCCAGCACGATATAAACCGCCGCTGCCGAAAGCAGGATGGTGCGGGGCAGGAGGCTTCTGCGCCGTCTCGTCATTTTCGCCACCCGTTTCAGGATTTCAGGACGTCGGCCAGCCGGATCTCGCCCTGCAGCCGTCGCTCATCATCCACCACTGGCAGGCATGCCACGCTTTGCTGGACGAACATGGCCAGCGCCTGCTTGAGACTGTAGCCCGGCCGTACCGATATATCGGCAGGATCGATTTCCACCAGATCTTCGAGCATATTTAATCTTTTTTCCGTGGTGTTATTGCCGTCCACCCACCCCACCAGCCGGTTCTCCTCATCCGTCACCCATAGGTAGCGGGCACAGTCGCTCCCTTCCAGCCGCCTGAATTCGGCCTCCAAAAGCTCCGGCGGTGCCTGGCGCGCCACCGAATTGGCCGGATGGAGAAAATCGGCGGCGAGGAGTCTCGACAAGCGCTTGAGCGCCCTATCCAGCCCCACAAATTTCTTGACGAAGGCATCGGCCGGCGCGGCCAGCAGCTGCTCCGGCGAACCATACTGGACCAGACGGCCGTCCCTGAGCAGCGCCACCTTGGTGCCGAGCCGTACGGCCTCATCGATATCATGGGTGACAAAGACAATGGTCTTATGCAGTTCCTGCTGGATGGCTAGAAACTGATTCTGCAGGTGCTCGCGGCTGATCGGATCGAGGGCGCCGAAGGGTTCGTCCATCAACAGAATCTGCGGATCGGCGGCCAGAGCCCGGGCCACTCCGACCCGCTGGGCCTGGCCTCCCGAAAGTTCAGCCGGATATTTGCCGCCATAGGTGTCGGGCGACAGCCCCAGGAGTTCCAGCAGTTCCAGGGCGCGCTTCCTGGATCTGGACTCTTCCCAGCGCAGCAGCCGGGGCACCACTTGAATGTTGGCGAGCACGGTCATGTGCGGGAACAGGCCGATGCTCTGGATAACGTACCCCATTCTCCGCCGCAGCGTTGCAACCGGCACCTCGTGCACATCGACCCCATCCACCGTAATCGTGCCGGAGCTGGGTGCGATCATCCGGTTGATCATTTTCAGCGTGGTACTCTTGCCGCAGCCGGAAGGTCCGATGAGACAGCACAACTCACCCTTTGCCACGGTAAGGCTCAGATTCCGGACCGCATAGCTTTTCTCATAGCGTTTGCTGACGTTCTCGATCCGAATCATGTCAGGAACCGCCGGTACGTAAAGAGTTGCATGACCATCTGAAAGAGGCCGTCGGCGCACAGGGCCAGGACAATGGTCGGAATGGTGCCGAGCAGGATCAGGTCGATGGCCGACTGGCCGAGCCCCTGAAAGATGAAAATCCCGAAACCGCCCGCGCCGATGAGCGCCGCCACCGCAGTATTGCCGATATTCTGCACGCAGGCGATCCGCAGGCCGCTCAGAATGATCGGTGCGGCAATGGGAAGCTCGACCCGTGCGAAGATCTGCAGCGGCCCCATACCCATGCCGCGGCCCACCTCCATCACCGCCTTATCCACGGCGGCGAATCCGGCAAAGGTGTTTCTGACGATCGGCAGCAGGCCGTAGAGGGTTAAGGCGATCACTGCGGGAGCCCAGCCGATGCCGCGGACGCCCAGGCTCCGGAGCAGCGGCCACTCTCCGGAAATAAAGGCGAGCGGGGCTATCAAAAGTCCAAAGAGCGCAAGGCTCGGCACGGTCTGCACGATATTCAGGACGGCGAAGACCGAGGCCCGCGGGCTCCTGTATTTGAAGATCAGCAAGCCAAGCGGCAAGCCGATGGCTGCGGCGAGGCCGATTGACAAGCTGGTAATGAACAGGTGATTGCCAAGCTCAGCGAAAAAGCGGTCTCTGTGACTGATGAATTCCAGCACCGGCGACAGGAAATGATAGGCCCCGGCAAGAGCCGAAAACGCCAGCCCGGCCACGAATCCCACAGCGAGGAGAACGTTGCCCACAAGCCCCAGCCGGGCGCGGCCAACCATATCGGTAAGAACGATGAACAGGCCAAAGAGCGCAAGCCACATGCTCGAACCTATCGAAACCCTGGTAAAAGATCCGCCGGCTTCGGAGAGCTCGGCCGCCGCCGAACCTAAAAATCCCAGGAGCGCGAGGACCAGGAGCACGATCAGGAGCATGCCCGCAGCCGCCTGCCGCCTGCCCGGCTTGATGGAGAACAGGAGCAAAGCCGCCAGACCCGCCAGCAGCAGCGCCCACTGCAGTTCGGCCAGGGCTTCGAATACGGACAGAGGCACTCCAGGCGTCAGCCGATTCCTGCGCACCAGCACAAAATCTCCCAACACGAGACCGGCCAGGGCGACCGTGACGCCGGCGCCCCCCACTCTCGAGATTTTTCTTCTCCCCGCCAAACCTTACTCCTGCCGAAGGAGCCCCTGCTTATTCAGATACTCCCGGGCAACGGTGGCGGCACTCTCGCCGCCGATTGCAATGCGGGAATTCAATTCCTGCAGAGTTTCCTGGCTGAGACCCGCGAATACGGGCGCCAGGATTCGCTCGATCTCGGGATGCTTGTCAAGGACCGCCGCGCGGACCACCGGCGTCGGCGCATAGACCGGCTGCACGCCCTTGGGGTCTTTCAACACCACCAGGCCAAGGGCGGAGAGCGCGCCGTCGGTTCCAAAGGCCATGGCCGTATTCACTCCGCTGGTGCCGTGGGCCGCGGCCTTCTCGGTCTGGGCGGTGTTGCAGCCGGAAAAGACGATCATCTGCTCGTCTTTCAGGGCGAACCGATACGCCTCCTGAAAGGCCGGCAGGGCATCTTTACGGGTCACAAACTCCTCACAGGCTGCGAGCATGACCTGTCCGCCTTTTTTCACGTACTCGGCAAACTCCGCCAGCGACGAAATACCGGCCGCTTCGGCCATATCCCCGCGAATCGCCAGCGCCCAGGTATTGTTGGCAGGTGACGCCGTCAGCCATACCAGGCGGTTCTGCTGGTAATCCAGCTGCTTCACCCTGCCATAGGCTGTGTCATGATTCTTCCACAGCTCAGGGTTCTCATCGGCATAGAAGATTGCCCCATTGCCGGTATATTCCGGGTAGATATCGATCTCACCGGAGAGTATTGCCTTGCGCACGATGGGGGTCGGCCCGAATTCCGTTCGGTCTTCAGGTGAGAAACCGTTGTTTTTCAGCATGATAACGATCATCTGACCCAGCAGGGCACCTTCGGTATCAATCTTGGAACCGACCGTAAGCGACACCTTTTCTTCGGCTTTTCCCGGCGGGACCTGGGCCAGCATGGTTGCCAGGAAGAGTGTTGCCACAAGGATGAAGATTCTGTTCATTGCAAGCCCCCTTTTGTGATTCGGGTTGTTTCCCGGATTAAAGATATGTAATTCCGTGGAGTTAACTTTGTTTCTGGGATAGGAACGTTTCGAAAGAAGTCTTTGCGAATATCGGAATCGGCACCCAATCATAACATTTTAATGGAGCATTCGTCATGCTCTAATGGAGGTATGGGTCAAAGAAACGTAATTTAACTGTCCCGCAATTCGTGTTTTTTTACTTAGGCCGCCTTGATATTTGGTTGTTTTTGTGCTGGAATCTATGGTGAATGAGATTCCGGATTGAATTATTGGCGAACGAGGAGCTTCGCCTGCCAGGTCTGGTCTACACTTGCTTCAGAGAAAGGAGCGAGAAAGAAATTTCAGAGGAGAAGGGATTGATATGACCATTACCAAAAAAATTTTGGCGGCGACGCTGCCGTTCTTCATCGTCTTTGGGCTGGTGCTTCTTTATCTCAGCATTTCGAGCATCGAAAAACAGGGCCAACAGAGCCTCGAAAACATCAATGCCATCATGCTGAGTGACAAGAAGGAGAAGCTCACCGACCTCGTCCGCAATACCTTCGAGATCCTTTCCACCCAGTATCAGACCGCCCATGACACCCAGCTCATCGCCAAGGCCTACGAAAAGGAACTGCAGTCCGTCGTCAACCTCGCCTTCTCGTCCATCCAGGCCATATATGACGAGACCGGCCCCACCGATGAAGAGAAGAAAAAACAGGCCTTGAGGATCATCAAAAGCATGCGCTATGCCGGAGACAACTATCTCTGGATCAACGACATGGTCCCCACCATGGTTATGCACCCGATGAAATCTTCTATGGACGGCAGCAATCTCGCCGACTACAAAGACCCGAACGGCAAGAAGCTGTTCGTCGAATTCGTCAAGGTCTGCGAGAAGGACGGCCAGGGCTTTGTCGACTACATGTGGCCTAAACCCGGCGAAGATAAACCGGTTGCCAAACTTTCCTTCGTCAGGCTGTTCAAGCCCTGGAACTGGGTGGTTGGCACCGGAGTGTATCTTGAAACTGCAGAGGCCCGCTTCAAGGAGGAGGCCAAGAAGCAGATCGGCAACCTCCGGTTCGGTCCCGACGGCAAGGATTACTTCTTTAT
>MGTI01000228.1:0-16941 GCA_001799365.1 Desulfobacterales bacterium GWB2_56_26
TTCACTCGCATATTCTCGCTGTCCCCCTCTCTTATCGCCAGAAGGGTGAAGAAGGTCCTGGGGTCGGTTTTTTGGTCGATGAGAAGCTTGGGAATATTGGCAACCACTTTCACCGCTTCCGGTTTAACTTCCCTTGCTACACCGTTCAACTCGGCATGGACCTTCACATCATCCATAGTTTTGGTCACCGTTTCAAGACCGATGGTGATATCGGCGGTCACCGAAGTCTCCCCAATCAGTTCGACAATGGCCGGCTCCAACTCCAGCGGAACCTGAAGCTGCGACGATTGTTGGACCCCTTCAAGATTTATCGCTTTAGTATACAAGCGACTCACCTGGGAGAGCGTGGTCTGCGGACCGGTAATGGTTATGATATCCGGATCGGTCCTGATAAACCTGACATAATACCCATTGGCAACCTGCCCGACTGTTCTGGCCTCAACCGGAAATTGTTTCTGGATCAGCTTGTCGAGGGACAAAATGATCGACGACGGCTGCACCCGCTGAATGGTAATCCCGCGCAGCACCGGAATCTTCTCGTGGTTATTTTCGATAACCATGGTCCCCGGCGTCGCCGCCGACAGGTCGACCTGCCTGGTCAAGGCCCGGCTGGTCATTTCCTGGATGAGCGAACGGGGGCCGCTTACCGTTACCTCGATCTCCTTCTTGAACTGGTTGGAAATCACCAGGTCTCTCGGTAGATTGATGATCTCGATGGGAATCATGACCGTCTTGTCGACCCTATCCTCGCCACCGACAAAATACCAGAGAATCACGGCCAGGACCAGCGAGACGAATTTCAGCAGCCAATCTTTGGAAATGAGATTGGTCAATTTCTTTCGTTCAAAAAGGTTGAGAAGAAATTCCTTCATCGTCTGCTCATCAAGGTCTTCCAGGAATGTGTCGGTCCGCCGTTGTCGGCAATAAAAATCGCTCTGAGATTATTGGTAAGACTGATTTCATCCTCAACCGCGGTCAATGCCCCATGGCGCACGATTGATATCTCCTGGGTCTCTTCGGAAACCACCAGGACCACCGCATCGGTCTCTTCCGTCAGGCCTATGGCCGCCCTGTGCCTGGTCCCGTAGCGTTTGTTTATATACGGATTCTGGGTCAGGGGAAGGATACAGCCGCAGTGCTGGATCCGGCCCTTGCTGATAATAACCGCCCCGTCATGCAGAGGCGAAACCGGCATGAAGATGGAGATCAGCAATTCCTTGGTCAGCCGGGCGTCCAGCTTGAAACCGGATTCGATGAAATCGCCGAGGTTGGTTTCCCGCTCGATAACGATCAGGGCTCCAATTCGTCGTTTGGCAAGATAGAAGAGCGTGCGGATGATTTCTTCGAGTTCCTTCTCTACCACATCGGTCTGCTTCAGAAAAGGCGATTTTCCTACCTGGGTGAGCGCTCGTCGGATATCATGCTGGAAGACGATGATGATGATGAGCAGAATCGAGCTGAGAAAGGTCTGCATGACCCACTTCAAAACCGCCAGATCCAGGACGCTTGCCACAAAATAGACCACGGTCAGCACGCCAAGCCCCGCTACCATCTGCACTGAGCGCGTGCCCCTGATGATGGAAATCAGCTGGTGGATGACAAAGGCGACTATCAGGATATCGACCAGATCCTGCCAGCGAAAATAGCTGAAGAAATCTAACATGGGTATATCAATGCAATCCTTTCATGATTTCTCTTCATGCACTCATGTGCTCCCCGGCCGGCCCGGACGAACATCGACCGCATCGGTTTTACCTGTATCTCCAGGGTATCGATAGAAAATATCGCTATCTGCGCAAATTATCCCGGCACAGCGTGAGCAACGCCTCCGATACGTCTCAATTAAGCTGACCCGTAGAGGATTCCCTAAAGATATAAAAACTATAGCACAGGTGTTTTCATAATTAATAGAGGATTTTCAATAATTTTTCAGGGTTCCGTTCATATCGGCCGAAGGAGTCCGCCGTTTCCCCGCCGAGACACTTGAAAATATGGCTAACTTCCGCATATCTTCAATTTACAGATTCTCGTCGATGGGATAAGTATAGGCACCTGCTTTAGCTTCCAATTTCTTCGATGACCGATTCGGCATCGGATGAGATTCACGAATAGAGTCTTCGTATATAATACATTGGTTTGAACAGTTATGTCCGATCATTTTGGCAATATCCCCATAGAATCACCAAAGCCTTCCCAGCCCGCCAAGGAGAAAAAACCCGCCCCTCCGCCGGCTTCGGCAAAACCCGCGAAGGAAAAAAGTCGCCAGCGCATGAAAATGAACCGGCTCTGGCTCTGGGCGGCAGGTATCGCCCTTGTCGCAGGGTTGTATACCGCCTTCGGCTTCCTCGGGATCCCCTTTTACATCGGCAAAGCTCTTCCCGTGAATTTTCGAGAAGCTACCGGGATGACACTCGAACCGGGCCAGGTTTCCTTCAACCCGTTTACCTTCCGCTTTACCACCAGAGATGCACAAATCCTGAGCGAGGCAGGTCCTGCCGTCCTTTCCCTGAAGTCACTCACCGCCGACCTCGCTCCGTTATCCCTGCTCAGGCGCGATCTGGTGAGCAATGCGATCAACATCGAAGAACTTGACCTGACTATTACCCGGGAGTTGGACGGAAGCTATAACTTCGACCAGCTGATTCGCCGGAAAAAGACCAGCAATGCTTCGGAAATAATGGATTTTTCCGACCTGCCCTTTTTCTTTTCGCTCAACAACATCGCCATCAAAAACGGTAAAGTCCTCTTCAACGATCTGCCGGCCGGCAAAACCCATACGATAACCGACATTCAGCTCGATCTGCCAGCCTTTTCCAACATTCCCTTCCGGGCAGATCAGTATATTCATCCCCGGTTTTCAGCCGTCATCAACGGCACTCCTGTGGAATTGACCGGACAGGCACACCTCGGCAAACCGGGGGAGCCCAACCTGACAACCAATCTTTCCTGCGATCTGCACGGACTCGACCTGCCGGCCTACTCCGAATATCTGCCGGTCGATCTGCCGCTGGTCTTCAAGAAGGGCAAGGCCGACGGCAAGCTCGATTTCCACTTCAATCCCGAGGCAAGTGAGGATGATAAGCTCACTGTCGGTTTCGACCTGAAAATTGCCGATACCGAACTGCAGACCCCCGACGAGTCGATTCTTATCGTCTCATCTTCAGCTCAATTGAGTGGAACATTGCAACCCGTTGCCAAGACGCTGCATTTTACCACCATCGCCTTCGCCGAGCCGGGAGTGCACTCCTACGGGGAGTCTTTCTTTAAGAACATCAACAGCTTGATGAAAAGGGAAAGGAAGGCTTCAGCAACCGATGCTGCCCCGGCCTCACCGTTTGTCGTGGCAACCGATGCACTCGATTTCGAGAACGGCAGTTTTCGTCACTATCGGAAACAACAAGACCAAAAACCGGAATTCACCTGGAAGACCCTGGAGATGCATGTCAAGGACTATTCCTCAGTTGCCAAGGGAGATGAAGGCAAGGATTTCGGCTCCTTCCGCCTGAGCGGTGAAAAGGAAGATGGTGCTGCCTCATTTTCCTGGCAGGGCGTTTTCACCTCTCCTGAAAACCTGAAAGGCACCCTCAAACTTGCGAAGATGGATTTCCCGGAACTGCTGCAAGCCCTGGGAACAGAAAATAAGGAATTCGCCGTCCAGGGAACAGCTGACCTGAAAGGGGAACTGGCCTTCCCCTCCGCCGCCGACTCAGCGGCAAAGGTAGGGTATAAACTCAGCGACGGCGAGCTTGCAGTGCAGAACTTCAAACTCCTTGAAAACAAGCAGGCCGTGCTTTCTGCCCCCGTGTTGCAGGTCACCGGCCTGAGCACCGCAGGTAAGGTCATCGACTGGGGGAAAATTACCCTGCACAACGGGGTCGGCGTCTTTCCCGCAAGCCATGCGCCCGGCTTTTTCAAACACTTCAACAGCGATAAGAACCGGATTCAGGAACTCGATCTCGATGGCCAGGTTACTCTCGTACCCGAAAAAAAAGGCAAACCCAAAATTCATTTCAGCAACTTCTCGATAAAGGCGGGAAACCTTGAAACTCCGGAAAAAGCCAAAAACAATTTTACCCTTTCAGCCCAGACACCGACTGGCGGCACCATGTCAAGCCAAGGCGATTTGCGGCTCGCCCCATTTGCCCTGGCCGCGAAAACCGAATTCGGCGGCCTTGCCGCCGAAGACATCTTTCCCCTTTTCAGCGATGCCGAAATCCTCAATTCCCTCAGCGGCGCTCTGTCCGGCAATGGCACCCTGAGCTTTCCCCAGCAGAGTTTCGCCGGTGATCTTCGTATAGCCAAAGGCCAGGTACAAAAGGCGGCAAAGACCCTCTATTCATGGGAGGATTCGGTTTTTCAGGGTGTCAATTACACCTCGGCGCCACTCCATCTGGGGATCGCCCTGGCAGCATTCGATCAACTGGAATATACCTGGCAGATCAACCCGAAAGACGATGACCCGATGCAGCAGTTTGCCGCCTTTTTTCAGCAACATCTTCCGAGCGAGAAACAGTCCGGCGACAAAAACAAGGACAGCATTTCCGCGGTCGATATCCAGGAGATCCGCCTTGCGGGCGGCCGATTCCGGATCCAGGACAACAGGATGAAGCCCAAATGGCAAGGCCAGGTCACTGAGTTTTCCGGCAGCATCAAAGAGATACATCTGCCCACGACAGCAAATGCCGGCGACTTCTCCTTTACCGGCAAACTCGATGAAGTACCTTTGTTCGTCGAGGGTTCCCTGGATGTCTTCGCCAAAACCCAGCCTGGCAAGTTCCGGCTCAAACTCGAAGGCTATCCCCTGTCTGCTTTTCATAAGCAGCTCTCCGCCAAGACCGACATCGACACCAAAGAGGGCGAGTTTTCCCTGACCCTCGATGCGATGTGGCAGGATGGGCAATATAGCAACGCCGGCTCTTTGCTTTTTTCCGGAGTTAAACCGGTTTCGGAAAAGGCCGACTCAGCTCTGCCTCTCGCCCTCCTCACCGGGCCGGAGAACATCTTCCAACTTGACTTCGACCTGCAGAGAAGCACTCCGGTCGCCAAAACTACCCTGGCGGAGGAAATCATCTCCACCTGGGAAACAAAAACGGTCAAGGCGGCCGTTTCGCCGCTGCTCCTGGCCTCCGGAGATTTCAGCGATCTCATCGGCAACGAATTTACCGAATTTCTCCCGGGAGAGTTCATGCTCTCCGATAAAGGCAGAGAAACCCTCACCCGCTATTCAACCCTACTCTTGTCTCACCCCTACCTCGGTCTGTCCCTTTCCGGCGGGGTGGACAAGCAACAGGACGGCGAAGCCATCAAAAAGCAACTGGAGGCCATCGAACAGCAGCGAGTCGATACGCTCAACCACAAGCGCCTTGAAGAATGGCAGGCCCGCAAGGAAATCTATGAAAAGAAACTGCAGGAACCGCCAAAAGCAGGACCGGACGGGAAGATAATCGAAATCACCATCCCCCCCGATATCCTGGCAGGTTTTATACCTGTGCAGCCCGAACCCGTAGTGATCAAGGACTCCATGCTCCTCGAATTGGCGCAAAAGCGGCTGAACGTAGTGCATCAATACTTCACTACGCAACTTGCGCTTGAAGAGCATCGTATTACGCTGTCTCCGCCGAAAAAGTTGGCGGATGCGGAGAATTCGGTAAACGGAGTGAAAATCGGCTTGAAAGCGATCAAACGATAGGCTGTAAGCTTGGGCATGGAATATTTCACCCATTCACCATTACTACAAAATGTGCTGGGCTGGCTGGCCGGGATCTCCTTTTTCACCTTTCTGCTCAGCCTGCTGCTCATCCCTTTTATCGTCGGCCTTCTTGCTCCAGACTACTTCTTGAAATTCAGGGAGAAAAGGCGGCGCAAGCGGCCTCTTACCCCCCGGTCCCTCTTGTTGCTTATCGTGCGAAATTTCCTGGGTGTTCTCTTGATTCTCGCCGGGATCGCCATGCTTTTTCTCCCCGGTCAGGGACTCCTCACAATTCTGCTCGGCATCCTCCTCCTTTCCCTGCCCGGAAAATATCGGCTGGTCAACCGCCTGGCTGGATTTCACGGTGTCCGCCGCAGCCTTAACTGGCTGAGAAAAAAGGAAGGAAAGCCGCCTTTCGTCTGGCCTGAATCAGACAACGATTCGACGCAGCAAAGTTGATCGATTGCGCCCGGTTCGGCAGGCAAGGCGGAATAGCAGCTGCTGCAAGAATTTAAACCAAACTCCTCGAAGGATAAGAGACAACTTGTTGAAACGGCGTGTTTTACGCCCTTCGCCAAAGCGATGGCCTGCGAGCGCATCAGAGAATTTCTTCGAATAGCTGGAAAATTCTATCTATTTTACTCAGCGTTATATATAATGGCAAAAAATTACCTAATCAATTGAAGGATCGCCTCCGATGGAATCACAAACCCAATCCAGAAGTATCATGAAAGGTACGATACAGGATGCGGAAAGACTCATCTCCAATCAGAAGAGTCTCCTGGAGTCTATTCCCGAAATGGTTCTTCTGGTAAAAAATGGCGATTCCATCGAGTACATGAATCCCAGCGCCAAAAGATTTCTGGGCGACCTCACCCATATCAATGATGAATCAGAGAGACAGGTCCGTCTTTCCGAACTCCTGCGGATTGTCGCCCAGGCCATCCGGGAAGATAAGGTCGGGACGTTTGAGACCACCCTGGGACAATTCCATCTGGAATACACTCTTGCTCCTTTCTTTGGATACAACAATGAGGCCCTGTATTGGTTCTTTATCAGGGATCTCACTGAAAGCAAACGGCAGTTCGAGGAAATCTCCCTCTTCCATACCAGCATCGAAACCATTCTTTCACATAAGATCAGCGAATTGAAAGAAAGCGAGAGGATGCGACAGAAGCTTGCCACTGAATTGAACTCGCTCAAGGAGCATCTGAAGGAGCAACCGGCCGAAGGGAAAATGGTCGGCTCCAGCCGAGCCCTCAGCGAGCTGCGCGATATGGTGTTTCAGGTGGCGAAATCGGATGCCACCATTCTCATAACCGGCGAATCGGGCACCGGCAAGGAACTGGTCGCCAACCTGATCAGGGAAAGCAGCAATCGCAACAATAAACCCTTTCTGAAAATCAACTGCAATACGATCAGCGATTCCCTGCTAGAAAGCGATCTGTTCGGCCACGAGAAGGGCGCTTTCACCGGAGCGGACAGCAAAAGGAAAGGAAAATTCGAAGTCGTTGACGGCGGGACTATCTTCCTCGATGAGATTGGCGACGTCAGTCCGAGGATGCAGGCCGCCCTGCTGCGAGTCCTTCAGGACGGAGATATCATCCGGGTTGGCGGAAATACGCCGATCAAGGTCGATGTCCGGGTGATAGCCGCAACCAACCAGGAACTCTCGGCCATGGTCCAGCAGGGCAGTTTTCGCCTTGATCTTTTTTATCGCCTCAATATCATCAATATCTCCATTCCTCCGCTGCGCGAGCGCAAGGAGGATATCATCGATCTGACTACTCATTTCATCAGGAAATACCGCCTGGCCTTCAAAAAGGATATCAATTTCCTGCCCCAGTCGATCCTCGACCGCCTCGTGCGTCACGATTGGCCCGGCAACGTACGCGAACTGGAAAATGTTATTCAGCGGGCAGTACTCATGGCAAAAAACAATGTCATTACCGAAAATGAACTCTTTTTCGACACTCAACCTGGCGAGAAAAACCAGGCACCGCACAAAAGCTTTCTGCAGCGGATCGACGGCAGAACCCTGAAAACGATGGTATCCGACTTCGAAAAGGATATCATCCTGTATGCGTTGGAGAAAAACCACGGCAACGTACCCCTGACCGTCAAGCAGCTGGATATCGGCAAAACCGCCTTTTACGATAAAATGAAGCGGTACAGTATCTCTCCAAAAGAACTCAAATAGCTTTAAGACTCGGGCATCGGTTTTGCATGTCTGCATCGATTGCCGCGTTCCTGATCGTCCCCTTATCTGCTCAGGATAAAAAGCTATGGCGAGAGAAAGCTCCGACTATCGGGAAGGATGTCCATTCTGGTCGACCCGGGCGATGAAATGTCAGCTGTGCCTGGAAGGGCTTTTCATCCCCTTCAATGACCACATCGAAGTTTATTGCAAAACCCTTCATTATCGCCAGTGCCTGCAATTCTCTCAGCATTCGGCAAGCCACCCGCAACCGACAGCGAAGCGGAATCGCAGAAAATATGAACGTGTGGCAGCCTCTCACCGGGTAACTCTGGTATTGTTTCTCCAATCGGGAGAATTTGCCTCTCATCTTCCTGCCGCTTATGAATCGGCCGCCTGTTGTAGAACGCTCGACCTGGGCAAGGGCGGCATGCGCCTGACAACCGAACAGCCTCTAATGAAAGCCACGGTCATCAGGTTCTCCTTTGCAGACTCGTTTCCCAAGTCCGTTCAGACCGGTCAGGGACAGATCGCCTGGTGCAACAAACAACAAAACCAACCGGATTATCAGGCCGGCATCGCTTTTCAAGACGATCGTCTCATCGACACCATGGGCCTCTACCTGGGGCTGATTATCTCCATCCCCCCTTCCGCCGGCTGAATATTCCCGCCACATCACGAAGTACTATCGCCCTTCTTCAGGCGAATGCAGCCGTTGCACCCAGATGATCAGAAAAAGAACCGGAATGCCCATCAAGGCGGTGGCGAGAAAGAAATTCCCGTAGCCGAAGGCGGAGACCATGGTCCCGGAATATCCGCCGATCACCTTCGGCAGGAGGGTCATCAGTGAACTGAAAATGGCATACTGAACCGCGGTAAACGAGACGCTGGTGAGACTGGAAAGAAAGGCGATGAAGGCGGTGGTGGCAATGCCGGCGCTCAGGTTATCCGCCCCGATCACCACCGTCAGCATGGCGATATCTGCCCCCGTGCCGGCGAGCAGCATAAAGAGCAGATTCGTCGCGGCCGATAGAACGGCTCCCAGAAATAAGATCTTCGGCACCCCGAATCGGGCGGTTAAGACGCCGCCGAGAAAGCCGCCGGCGAGGATCATTGCCAGGCCGAACGACTTGGTGATGCCGGCGATCGCCGTTTTGCTGAATCCCATATCCAGATAAAATACATTGGAAACGACGCCCAGAACCACATCGGATAACCGGTATATGGCTACGAGCAAAAGTATGAGTATGGCGGCTTTCCCGCCATTTCGAAGAAAAAAATCCCTCACCGGCGCAAAGTAGGCCTGAGCCACCATTTTCTTGTCGGCCAGACCGGTTGCCGCCGTCATCCAGGCGACGCCGGCGGCGACGCCGATTGCTATGAAGAAACGCAGCACTTCGACAATAAAGGAAGCAAATGCCCCCTCTCCCGCCAGAAACGAAAGAGACAGTTTGTGAAATAACCCTGCACCGGCGTAAAAAAAAGTCAGGGCAAAAGCCGCCACGGTCACCGCAAAAACAGCCAGAAAGCGAAGATACTCGAACGTCGTATAGCTGTGGCGGTTGAAAGTGGAGGGTACCGGCTCACCGATACAGAGGGTCGTGACCACGCCGCAGCCCATAACCGCTGCCATGATCGTATAGGTGGTCCGCCAGACCGCATAGCTGTAACCGGTTGCCCCGCCGGCCAGATAGTCGGCGAGAAATAAGGACCCCGCGCCGGCCACCAGCATCCCCATGCGATAGCCGGCGATGTACATCGAGGCGAACAGGGCCTGCAAACTCTCTTCCCCTCTTTCAATCCGGTAGGCATCGATGACGATATCCTGGGTCGCCGAAGAAAAACCGAGAAGCACCGCCGCCAGGGCCATTAAAGTGAGATGGACACTGCCTTGCGCCGGATCGACCGAGGCCATTGTCAGAATGGCCGCAATGACCAATAGTTGGGCGACGAGCAGCCAGGCTCTTCGTCGCCCCAGCATTCTCGTCAGGAAAGGCAGCGGCAATAGATCGACGATCGGCGCCCAGAGAAACTTGAAGGAATAGCCAAGGGCCGCCCAACTGAAAAATGTCACCGCCGACCGTTCAACGCCAGCCTCGATCAGCCAAACCGACAAGGTCGAAAAGATGAGCAGGATAGGGATACCGGCGGCAAACCCGAGAAAAAGCATGGCAACGGCACCCGGATGCAACCACAACCTGAAGGTTTCACCCCAGGAACGTATTTCTCTTGCGCCATGGCTCATTGTTGTCTTTTCCTCTCAATAAGATTATGGTATTTGACCTGAGAAAATGAAGCCCCTGAGCCTGATCCCGGTTCGCCTGCGATGTACTTAATATAAGATATTCGAACTGTCCACATGCAGTTCCGCTCACGATGACTATGCGAATCCACAATACCTTATCCGGCAAGAAAGAAACCCTGCAAACCCTCGAACCCGGCCATGTAAAACTCTACGTCTGCGGCATCACCTCCTACGATTACTGCCACATCGGCCATGCCAGGTCGGCGCTTGCCTTCGATATGATCGTCAACTACCTGAAATATCGAGGCTACAAGGTCACCTATGTACGCAATTTCACCGACATCGACGACAAGATAATCGCCAGGGCGGCAGAGCAGCAAACTTCCGCGGAAGAGCTTGCCGCACGTTTTATCAGGGAATTCTATGTCGATATGGATAAACTCGGGATCAACCGGCCCGACATCGAACCGAAAGCAACCGAACATATCTCGGAGATGATCGCCCTCATCGAGGAGCTGATTTCCAAGGGCAAGGCCTACCCGTCCGGCAACGATGTCTACTACATCGTCGACAGTTTTCCGGACTACGGCAAATTGTCCAAGAGAAACGTGGAAGATATGCAGGCGGGGGCAAGAATATCAATCAACGAACAGAAACGCAACCCGCTGGATTTCGTCCTCTGGAAAGGCTCGAAACCCGGCGAACCGACCTGGGAGAGCCCCTGGGGGCCCGGGCGTCCGGGATGGCATATCGAATGTTCGGCCATGAGCAGGAAATACCTTGGCGAAACCTTCGATATCCACGGCGGCGGTCAGGACCTCATCTTCCCCCATCATGAGAATGAAATCGCCCAGAGCGAAGGCGTTCACGGGAAGGCCTTTGCCAACCTCTGGATCCATCACGGCTTTGTGACCATCCGCGATGAAAAGATGTCGAAATCACTCGGCAATTTTTTGACGATCAGGGATATCCTCACCCATTATCATCCGGAAGTCCTGCGCTTCTTCATCTTCTCCACCCATTACCGTAATCCCCTCGATTTTTCCGAGTCGGCCATGCAGGACGCGACCGCAGGTCTCGAACGGCTCTATGAATGCGTGGCCGCCGTTGACCGACTCGATCCGCAAAAAAGCGATGCCAACAGTGCAAGCATCTTCACCGACAATGATCGACAACTGCTCGAATCGATGGAGAGCCGTTTTCAGCAGGCGATGGATAACGATTTCAATACGGCGCAGGCTCAAGGGATTTTTTTTGATACCGTCAAAACAATCAATCGCATCTGCAGGGCGCTTCCCGCCGTGCCCTCGGCAAGCGACGTAGAATTTTTAAAAAAATGCGCAAATAACCTGAGAAAGCTGGCAGATATCATGGGCATTCTGCGGGAAGATGCCGAGAGTTTCCTCGCCGCCGGCAAAAACAAGATGATTTCGGAAGGCGGTCTTGACGTAAACGCCATAGAAGCGCTCATTGCCGAACGCAACCAGTGCCGGTCCGCCAAAAACTGGGCGAGAAGCGATGAAATCCGGGACCTGCTCCTGGCCCAGAACATCGAGCTCAAGGACGGGCCTAACGGCACGACCTGGTCAGTAAAAGGCAATTAGAACCTTAGAAATTCTTTCTTGTTAAAAAAAGAATTTCGTGAAGGTACTTATCCCCCTTGTGGGGGTTGGCAGTTTGCCAAAAGAGGTGGAGACAATGAGACAACCTGCTGTTGCTGATCGCTTCTACCCTGGATCGGCGGAGGCACTCGCGCTTGCCGTCAAGGAATTGCTGCCGGCCAAGTCCACGTCTGAAAAGTTGAAAGGACTGGCCGTGGTTTCTCCCCACGCCGGCTACGTCTACTCGGGTGCCCTGGCCGCGGAGACCTTTTCTTCCGTGGTCGTTCCGGAAACTGTGATCATCCTCGGACCGAATCATCGCGGCCAAGGAGCCCCTGTCGCCCTCGGCACGACATCCTGGAACATGCCGCTCGGCGATGTGCCGATCGACCGGGAAGTCGCCGACCTGATCCTCAGCCATTCGCCGCAGATAAAAGTCGACGAAATGGCGCATCGTTATGAACACTCCCTGGAGGTGCAGGTCCCCTTTCTGCAAAAACTGCAGGAGCGTCTCTGCATCGTACCTCTGGTAATTTCCCACATCTCCTACCCTCTCTGCGAAGAAGTGGCCAATGCCCTGGCCTGGGCTATTCGGCAGAGCGGCAAAGAGATCCTCATTGTCGCCTCAAGCGATATGAGCCATTACGAATCCCGGCGAAGCGCAGAAAAAAAGGATCGACTGGCCCTGCAGTGTATCGAACGTCTCGACCCTTACGATCTTTACCATACGGTCCGCGACCATAGGATTACCATGTGCGGAGTGATACCCGTGGTCATCGCCCTTTTAGCGGCAAAGGCCTGTGGCGCCTCAAAATATCATCTGATCGGCTACACGGACTCCGGGTTTGTGTCAGGAGATACCGACCAGGTCGTCGGCTATGCCGGCATTGTCATCGACTGAAATTTGCTTGACAGTTTTCCTGAGATCTTTTATAAATCGACGCACTTCCACAAGGAATGGGGGATGGTCTAATGGTAAGGCGGCGGACTCTGACTCCGCTTATCGAGGTTCGAGCCCTCGTCCCCCAGCCATTGCAAATTCAAGCACTTAGAGCGAAACAGCTTTAAGTGCTTTTTTTGTATATACTCTTTGCCAATCACAAGGGTAGGTTACATGCTCAGACATCTTCTTGTACTCTTTTCGCTTTTTCTGGTCTCCTGCGAAAATACCGATGTTCTGATGATGACGGATGCGGCAACCGATGCCGCTACCGCCATTACCCTCACCGATGAAGACGTGAAAAAGCTGGCACGGCATGCCGCGCAGGCTACAGACGGCGTGCACCAGGTGGCACCCGCCGGCAATCCCTACGATACACGCCTTCGCAGACTTGCGGCCCGGTATTCGGAAAGGGATGGATACACCTTCAATTTCAAGGTGTATCTCACCCGAGATGTCAATGCCTTTGCCATGGCCGATGGGACGATACGAGTATTCAGCGGCTTGATGGACATCATGACCGATCAGGAACTTCTTTTCGTGGTCGGGCATGAGATGGGCCACGTGGTGAAAAATCATTCCCGCAAAAAGGTGGTGATGGCGTATGCCACAAGCGCCGTAAAAAAGGGACTGGCCGCCCAGGAGAATGAAGTCGGGCAAATAGCCAGATCGATAGTTGGAGATCTTGCCGAGCAACTCACTAATGCCCAGTTTTCGCAACACGAAGAACGGCAGGCGGATCAATACGGCGCGGCGCTTCTTCAAGCCGGAGGACATGACATCTCTCCGGCGATTTCCGCTCTGGAAAAACTCGCCGATCTCGCCAAACGGCATACTTTTCTTTCCAGCCATCCGGATCCCGCGGCCCGAGCTTTGAGACTCGCAGAGGTGGGAGTCGATGAGGATGAAGACCGAAAATCTCTAACCGAATCCTTTTTCGAATACGGGCAAAGACTTATTCTCGGTCTTCTCGACCTGATTCGTTCCGTTGTTGCCTGGATAATCTCCTGGCTGTAACGGTTATCCGAAAGACAATCCCTCTCCTCCTCACCGCCTTGTGCTGTCGCCGGTGCAATGGGTCTCGCGGTCAATCTGACGGCGGCGCCATCGCCAGCGGCGCCAGCACGGTCAGAATAATCGCCTTTCAGATAGGCGGCGCTATGGTCACGACAATGCGCATATCCGTCGTCGCCCGGACGCCGTGGGGTTCCCTGATCCGGGAAATAAGGATGTTGCCGGTTTTGGCCGGAATCTCGGCATTGTTGTCGCCGACAAAGAACCCTTCCCCTTCGATTACCTGAATGGAAAGTTCACCGTCAAGGTCGTGGGAATGGACGGGAAAAGTAACGCCGGCTTTCAGGTTGAAATTAATGATCTTGAAGAATTCCGAATCTTCGACGAGAAAAAACCGTTTAAGCGCCCCTTCCGTAAATTCGCGGGTTGTATTGAGATCAATTACTTTCATATCTTCTCCTTTGCTGATATGTATTCATTTGTCACCAAACCCTCCAGCACTAATCAAGAGGTCCTCTGATGCCTGGAAGACTACCAACTCCCCGACATCCTCACCTTGACCTGGATCAAATCCCTTGCCGTAGTCACATAATATGACCGAAATCGAAGTATTGCCGGGAATTGCCATAACATTCCCTGGAAAAAAACTTCATTTGCCGTAATAATGAGAGCCGCAAGGATGGCTTGACCGGTTATTCTTGGATCAGCGCCTCCGTCGCCTTCGACGAATTGGCCTTCTTCTTGCGACGGAGGCGCCTTTACTCTATGCCGCAAGATTCAGGGTATCCCTTCACCCATTCTCTTTTAAAGTATTCGGGAATTTTTCCCGCTTCAACGACAGGTGCGCAACATGGCGACGCAGGATAAAACAATACGGACAACCAACACCGTGCCCGAGGAGGTCGTAACGGACGAAGCGATTCTCAAGATCGCCAAGGAAATCACGGTGAAATTCATCGAAGTGGGGAGAATTACACCCGCTACCTTTGCCACGGCGTTTGCCGGCATTTACTCAACCATCGATAAGACAGTACGGAAAAAATAAAGTTATGATCAATCTCGAAACGGGACTTAATTCCGCGCCCGAAACAATACGCCATATTCATCTCATGGGCATCTGCGGCACCGGCATGGCAGCCCTGGCCGGCATGCTGCAACAGAAAGGATATACCGTTACCGGCAGCGACAGCCACGTCTATCCGCCGATGTCGGTTTTCCTGGAAGGACTGCAGATACCGGTACGAAACGGCTACAGCCCGGAAAACCTGCAGCCGGTGCCGGACCTCGTTATCGTCGGCAATGTCATCACCCGGAAGAATCCGGAAGCGGCGGCTCTGGCCAGCTTGAGAATCCCGTATCTCTCCTTTCCCCAGGCCTTGTCACACTTCTTTATACAATCGCGGACTTCCCTGGTCGTGGCCGGCACCCACGGCAAGACCACGACCTGCTCTCTGCTGGCAACCTCGCTCTACCAGGCAGGCCTCGATCCGACCTTCATGATCGGCGGTATCGTGCGGGAATTCGGCACCAATTTTCGGCTCGGTAACGGTAAGTATTTCGTTGCCGAAGGCGATGAATACGATACGGCATTTTTCGATAAAGGATCTAAATTTCTCCACTACCGACCCCAGGTGGCGGTCATCACCTCCATCGAGTTCGATCATGCCGATATATTCGCCGATCTTGAGTCAATCAAGCGTTCCTTCCGGAAATTCGTCGCCCTGCTGCCGCCTGACGGCCTGCTGATCGCCAACCTCGATGACGAAAATGTTGCCGAGATCGCAAGCGTTTCCCCCTGCCCTGTCCAGGGCTACGGTCTCTCGGCCGGTCTTGCCTGGTCGATCGACGACCTCCGGCGGCAAGACGGCCTCACCCGGTTTACCGTGCAGAAAGACGGCAACCCCTGGGCACCGATGGCGGTTCGGCTTGCCGGGCGCTACAACTGTCTGAACAGCCTTGCGGTCTGTGCGGTGATGCACCATCTGGGGGTTGCACCTGCGGCGATCGACAAAGGTCTCAGCAGTTTCAACGGAGTGAAGAGAAGACAGGAGGTGCGGGGGATTGAAAACGGCATCACCGTCATCGACGATTTTGCCCACCATCCCACTGCGGTGAGAGAAACCTTGGCGGGACTAAAAGAGGCCTACGACGGCCAACGTCTCATTGCGGTATTCGAACCGCGGACCAATTCATCGAGACGGGCGATATTCCAGAAAGATTATGTCGCTGCCTTCGACGCGGCCGCGCTCGTTCTGCTGCGGGAACCGGTGCCGATTGAAGGACTTGCTGCGGAAGAGCTGTTTTCTTCGGCCCAACTTGCCGAAGATCTTAAAAAAGAGCGGGATTTGCCGGCCGAATCCTTCCCCACCACCGATGGTATCCTGGCCAGGCTGCAATCGGTTCTCCGCGAGGGTGACGTGGTGGCGATTCTGTCCAATGGCGGCTTTGACAACATCCATACTCGACTTATCGAGCAGATCAAGGGACAGCCACATGCGGATTAAGTCGAAGCCAGAACCCGAGATCAACGAAGCAGCGGTTTGATGCGCACGCGCAGATCCTCAACCAGGCTGCGGTAATCGATGGACGTGTCGCCTTGCTTGCCTCGTTCTTCGATGCGCATGGCGACCGTCGCACAATCTCCCAAACCGAGATTGAGAAACGCCCCCTTGATGGTATGACCGGCCTTGCCGAGCAGCAAGGGGTTGTTTTGTTCGAGGGCATTCTCCAGATTCTGCATGTGCGAACTCAATGCCGCAATAAAACTCGGCATCATCATTTCGATCTGGTCCGTCGGAAGACTGAACTGCTCGGCCAGATGCGTCCTGATCATCTCAATACTCAGTTGTTGTACCATGTTTTATTCTTGTTTTTCTTGAAGTTAACCTCATTTAGACTCTGTCGGCATTGTATCGACATGTAGCTTGTCAGTCGACAGGCTGTCTTCAACAATCAGGAACTTCAACTTCCTGGCCATATCCTCAATCCCGGAGATTCACACGTGCCGGATCTTCTGCTGCATGGTACTATCGTTACATATAACAACCCTCCATGAAGAATAAAATAGAAACCATGCCACAGCGTAAAAATTCCCTTCCGAAAAAGCGGAACCTAGTGTCCTGTCAAGCCTCAGATGTTGTAAGATTGCGCCGCAATTTTGGTTTCCTGCGAGGCGCGACTGAGGGCGCATAGCAGCGCTATGTAACCGAAGAAGCAACGAAGTCAGGAAGCCAAAAGGGCAAGCAAGATGCAACA
>MGTI01000228.1:16992-27351 GCA_001799365.1 Desulfobacterales bacterium GWB2_56_26
ATTGCGCCGCAATTTTGGCTTCCTGCGAGGCACGACTGAGGGCGCATAGCAGCGCTATGTAACCGAAGGAGTAACGAAGTCAGGAAGTCAAAAGGGCAAGCAAGATGCAACAGATGAGACTTGACAGGACACGAGGCCTGATCGAGAGGGTTACCGCGGTAATCCGCGACAACGGCCTGATCATGCAAGGTGACCGGGTCATTGTTGCCGTTTCGGGAGGTCCCGATTCCCTTGCCCTGCTCTACCTGCTGCGGGCGATTGATATCCCCATGGAGCTTACGGCCGCTTATATCGATCACGGCCTGCGTCCATCGGAAATTCCCTATGAAGTTAATACGTTGCTTGACTGCTGCCGCACCTTGGCCATCCCCTTTCTGACCCGGTCGGTCGACGTTCACGGGCTTCTTGCCACGAAAAAACGCTCACCGGAAGAAGCGGCACGAATCCTGCGCTATGAGGCCCTGGAAGAGCTTCGCCGGGAATATCGGGCGGAGGTTGTCGCCACCGGCCACACCGCCGACGATCAGGTAGAGGAGTTTTTTCTCCGCCTCATCCGCGGCAGCAGCCGTCGGGGCCTGTCCGGCATGGCGGTCAGAAGAGACAGGATAATCCGGCCATTACTCTATGAGTCCAAAGCATCCCTGACCGACTTTCTTACCTCGAGCCATGTCAGCTGGTGCGTGGACTCGTCCAATCTCGAACGCCATTTCCTGCGCAACCGCGTGCGTCTCGATCTGCTGCCGCTGCTGGAAAAGGAGTTCAACCCGGCGATTCGCCGCACGATCCGCCAGAATATGAACATCCTGGCGGAGGAAGAAGAGTATCTTGAAAGAAAGACGGAATTGGCCGCTAGCCTCTGCATCAGGCCGTTCTCTTTACCGGAGGATGAAAAACCACAACAGCTTGCTGTGCTGGCGGAGCCGTTTCTCGACCAGCACCCGGCTATTCGCCGAAGAATTCTGGAACAATGCTTCTTAGGCATGGGAATCCGGCCGGCATATGGCCAGATCGACACCATTGCCGAATTCATGGCAAATGGCTCAAGCGGCGGCGAGATCCATCTGGATGACGGGGTGAGGGTGGAGAAGCGAAAGGACCAGCTGCTGTTCTGCCGGCCGCTTGAACATGGCCGGAAACGTGGGAAAAAAGAGGCTCTGCCTGCCATCGACCTGACCCTTGCGGGACCGGGACATTACTTTCTCCCGGAACACGGCCGGGAATTGGTAATCGAAGAGAGGGATAGCCCGGCAACCGTTCAGGGTGACGGTTCAAGCCTTCTGGTAGACCGGGCCAAGGTCGCCTTTCCGCTCGTGCTTCGTTCGGCACAGCCGGGAGAGACCTTTCACCCCTACAACAGTCCGGGGCGAAAAAAGGTCAGCCGCTACTTCAACGACCGGAAGATTCCCGCACACAAGCGGGTCGCCTGGCCTGTCCTGCTCTCCGGCGACCGCGTCGTTGCGCTTCCCGGCTTGCAGATCGACCACGCCTGCCGAGTGACCGAGGCAACCACCGAGGTGCTTCTCATCGACTGGCGGAGGACGGAAAACAGTTGAAGATTTTCAGCTTTTTTTCCGAAGAATCCGTTTATCGCCGATCCGCATAGTGATTTTCACCCGGTCGAGATACTCGAGAATGGGGATGGAAAACTTGCGGGTCAGCCCGGTCAATTCCTTGAAGGCCGGAGCATCTATCTCGCCATGTTGCTCCATGTACTGAAGGACGGAGGCGATGAGCGGCTCGATCAGCTCCTTCGTGTAATAGAGCGACTCGCTGATCTTGAAGAGCTTGCCGTCCCGCAGCAGGAGATCGAGGACCTCCTTGACCAGCTGCGGCGGATATTCGGCAAATTGTTCGTTGGTCTCCTTGATGGTCGGAGTGGAAAGTCCCCTTGACCGGTACCAGGCATCGAGATCCCGGCGCAACTGTTCTTCATCGGCCTTCAAGGCCACCTGATGGCCGGCCAGGCGCACCAGCGACTCTTCCTGCACCACCACTGCCTTTCTGATAAGTTCGTTCAGACAGTACTGGAAGACCTTCGGATCCACTTTGCGGCCGAGACCGGTACGCAGCTCTTCCTTGGCGATACCCGACTGCAGGGGATTGTTCTTGTGGTAGTTGGTCAGATGGGTGACCAGCATCTCCTTCATTTTTTCGGAAATCTCAACCGCCACATAACGCTGGGAGGCCGAGTCGACCACCACCATCTTTTTTGTGGAAATCGGGTCGTTCAAAGCCTTTTTCAGATGCTTGCCGAAGAGGCCGAGGCGGATCGAAAGTTCCTCGGCGGTAAGACCCAGTTCACCGCTCTCCCGAAGGAGGAAAAGCACCTTCTCCTCGATTGTGCCGTCCTTCAGAATGGGCATGATCCGGCGGTTGTATTCCCGGTCTTTCTCCTGCAACCGCTTGCGCTTGCGCGGGGAGACGTTGCCCAGCACCATACCGCCGCCGATGGTGGCGAGCGGCGAATAACTGCGGATGACATAACGGTCTCCCGGCCAAACCGCCGCAGTCTCTTCCAGCAGCAGCTGGACCACCGCCTCCTCCCCGGGCTCGAGTTCGTCCCGGTCGAGAAGCGAAATCCGGCCGATGATCTCGGCGGTGCCCAGATGCACCCGGACCCTGGCCCTGTGTTTGAGGGGTTTGGAGTTGGCGGCCAGGTAGATGAACTGGCAGTCGAGCATGTAGTTGGCCTGCAGCGACCCCGGCGGGGCCAGGACCATCCCCCGCAGAATGTCGGCGGTATCAACGCCCTGGAGGTTAATCGCCGTCCGATGTCCCGCCTCCACCTCGCCGACCGCCTGGGAGTGAACCTGAATACCGCGGATCTTGGCCACCTGTTCAGTGGGGTAGATGCGCAGGTCTTCGCCTACCACGGTCCGCCCGGAAATCGAGGTGCCGGTGACCACGGCGCCGAAACCTTTCATCGCAAAAACCCGGTCGACGGACAACCGGAACGGCCCAAAGGCTTCATGAAAGTCATGCTTGCGAACGATTTCGTCGATGGTGTCGCGCACTGCCTCGATACCTTCTCCGGTGGTGGAGGAAACGTGGATGACGGGCGCCCCTTCGAGAAAACTCCCGGCGCAGAACTCGGCAACCTCTTCGGTCACCATCTCCAGCCATTCGGGCTCGACCAGGTCTTTTTTGGTAATGATCACTATGCCCTGCCGTATTCCCATCAGCCGGCAGATTTCGAAATGCTCGATGGTCTGCGGCATGATCCCCTCGTCGGCGGCAACGATAAAGGCCAGGATGTCGATACCGGAGACCCCGGACACCATGGTCTTGACGAATTTCTCGTGCCCCGGAACATCGACGATTCCCAGACGATGGCCGCAGGGCAGATCCAGATAGGCAAAGCCCAGCTCGATGGTGATGCCCCGGGTGATCTCCTCTTTCAGCCGATCGGTTTCAAAACCCGTCAACGCCCGGATAAAACTCGTTTTGCCATGATCGACATGACCTGCAGTACCAAGAACGATTTCGCGCATATATGCAGTACAAGATGAAAGTTAGGAACAATCCCCGCAGCCTGCTAAAGGAGATTCTTCTCCGGTGCTATAAAAAAGGATTCGAGCGCATTTCCTCGCCGATGGTCGAACGGCTGCCGCCATAGCCGTGACCCGGCCAGACAACCGTCTCGGGAGGCAGAACGAGCAGCTTGTTGCGTATTGACGCCAGCAGTTCCTGATGCGAGCCGCCGGGAAAATCGCTACGACCCAGGCCGCCGACAAAAAGGGTGTCGCCGGTAAATAGATCGGGGGCGTTGTACAGGCACATGCCGCCCGGGGTGTGCCCCGGAGTGTGAATGACCTTGAAGGTGACGTCGCCGATCATGATTTCGTCACCGTCCATCACCTGCCGGTCGACCGGCGGCGAGGGTGTCAGACCCAGCATGGAGAAGTAGTTTTTCACTTCGGGTGTGCCGAAAAACGCCGCATCGGCGGCATGCATGATGATTTTCGCCCCGGTCTGCTCCTGGATCTTCTTATTGCCGCAGACGTGATCGGGATGGCCGTGGGTGGCGATAATATATTCCAGATCTACACCCATCTTCTTCACTTCGGCGAGAATCTTCCCCTCGTCGCCGCCTGGATCGATAACAGCTGCCACCTTCTTTTTTTCACAGGCGACTATATAACAGCAAACCGCCATGGAACCGACTATCATCTGTTTTATGAGCATATCTTCACAAGGTAATTGAATGATTCGGGGATTGGCGGCTCTTCGCCGCCAATCGTTTTGCTCGGGGTAAAAAAGACTACTTCTGCGCCTGTGACGGACAGCTGCCGCCGCAGGCACATGCCCCTTGGCTGCTCGGCGCCATGTTCAGGGAAACGGCAGCCGCGCCCTTCACCGCCGGCAGTCTGGTCTCAATGGCCCGGACCACCTTATCGAAGGCCCGGATGGCTGGACTGTCTTGGTCGGAAGAGAGGTAGGGAGTGCCGTCGTCGCCGGCCATAACCACCATCGGATCCATCGGCACCTTGCCGAGGAACGGCAGATCGAGTTCGCGGGCCAGCGCTTCGCCGCCGCCGGACTTGAAGATATTTACCGTCTCATGGCAGTGCGGACAGACGAGGCCGGACATATTTTCAACGACGCCGACGATCTCGACCTTGACGGTCTTGCAGAAATTGATCGATTTGCGCACGTCGGCCAGGGCTACCTTCTGCGGCGTGGTCACCACCACGGCCTTGACATGGGGGATGGTCTGGGCGACGGACAGCGGTTCGTCGCCGGTGCCCGGCGGGGCGTCGATAATGAGGTAATCCAGCTCGCCCCAGTCCATATCCGAGATAAACTGCCGGATCGCCTGGATCTTCAGGGGACCGCGCCAGATAATTGCCTCATCCCTGTCCCGCATCAGATACTCGAGGGAGACGACCTTCAGGTTGTCGTTGTATTTGAGAGGCGGCACCAAGTCATCCGGATTTTTCGGCGGCTCAAGGGTCCCGGTCATGTTGAGCATACGCACAACATCGGGGCCATGGATATCGACATCCATTAGACCGACCTGATAGCCCAGTTTTGCGAGCCCTAAGGCTAAGTTGACGGATACCGTCGATTTGCCGACGCCGCCCTTGCCGCTCATCACGAGAATCTTGTTTTTGATCTTGCCGAGCGACCTGTTTATCGCCAGCTCCTGCTGCGCTGCCGCTGCCTGCTGGGATTCTTTGGTCCCACAGGAACTACCACATCCAGCCATTTCACTTCCTCCTTAATCTGATCATAGCCTGATCACATAACCATATTAGTACCTTAGAAATTCACTTCTTGTTTTCCCACTCAAGGGGTACTGAAAAGAGTAAGAAGGAATTTCGTGAAGGTACTTATCCCCCCTTGTGGGGGGTTCGAACCTGATCGGCACCGGCCGATCACTGAAAAGTGCCCGAAAAAGAACCATCCCTACAGTAATGCCGATAACCGGAATTGCAAACACTTTCCTGAATCAGCCGTTCCGTAAGGTCTCCGGTGGATAAGACTCCTCCGGTCCACTGCCGACAGGCCCGGGAATGGACTTTTTGTTGCTTTCTGCCGCATCTCTACGTAAGATACAAGGTTCTGCTATTCACCACCTTATTCACTCATTTCAGGAATAGACAATGCTAGGATGGTTCAAGAAAAAATTTAGAAAGCAAGAAGATACCGCTGCCGAAAAAGAAGCGGTTATCGGCGAACTGCGCACAGATACCCCTTTTTCCGAACATGAGCAACCGGAAAAAGAGGCTGAGGCGGCAGAGGAACAACGCCCAACGCCCGCCGAAGAAGCTCCTCCTGCGGAATCGACCGAGGCCGTTCTGCCAGGCGATGTATTGCCGGAAATAACAGAAGCAGAGAGAGAACTCACCGAACCGGAACAGACAGAGCAGATAGAACAGATAGAACAGGTGGAAGAAGTTCCCTCCGCAGATGAAAAAGCCGATATACCTATACCGGCAGCATCCGACCACCTGAAAATAGTCAATGAATCGGAGGTCCAGGCAGCCAAAGAAAAAAATAAGAAATCGCTGTTCGCCCGCCTGACCGAGCGTCTCAGCAAGACCCGGGAATCCTTCACCTATCAGATCGACGCTCTTTTTCTCGGCAAACGGGTGATCGATGCCGAGTTGCTCGATGATCTGGAAGAGATCCTCATCACCGCCGACCTGGGCGTCGAAACCACCATGGATCTCATCGAGTATGCCCGACGCAAGGTCAAACGCAACGAGCTCTCCGATCCCGATTCTCTGAAGAAAGCCTTGAAGAAGAAGATCAAGGCTTTCATGACTGATAACGAAACCGATGCCACCCTGGTCATGCCCGATACCGGCCCCTTCGTCATCATGGTCATCGGCGTCAACGGCGTGGGCAAAACCACCACCATCGGCAAGATCGCCCATAAGTTCCAACAGACCGGCAATTCGGTCATGCTGGTGGCCGGCGACACCTTCCGGGCGGCGGCCGTCGCCCAGCTCAAGGTCTGGGGCGAGCGAAATAAAGTCGAGGTGGTCGCCCACAAGGAAGGGGCCGATCCCTCCTCCGTGGTCTTCGACGCCCTGGGCATTGCCCTCGCCAAAAAGATCGACGTCGTCCTGGTCGATACCGCCGGGCGTCTGCACACCAACAGCAACCTCATGGAAGAGCTGAAAAAAATAAGACGAGTCATGGCCAAGAAGCTGCCTGGCGCACCCCATGAGGTGATGCTGGTTATCGATGCCACCACCGGCCAGAACGGCATCTCACAAGCCAAACTCTTCCATGAAGCGGTGGGCGTGACCGGCATCACCCTGACCAAGCTGGACGGCACTTCCAAGGGCGGCATCGTCGCGAACATCTGCAAGGTCATGAAGATTCCCATTCGCTTCATCGGCATCGGCGAACAGCTTGACGACCTGCGGGATTTCGAGGCGGAAGAATTTGTCGACGCCCTGTTCCATAGCCGGGCAAGCGGCGAAAATTAATCAATTAAAAAATCATGGAATATCAGCGCCATCAACAGCCCGGTTGCGGGGGATGTCTGCTCATCGTGCTCCTCATTGTCTTCATCTCCGGCGGAGCCCCGGCCCTTATCTCCTTTCTCGGCACCCTCCTCTACTCGGGACTGGCCGCGGTGTTGCTGTTTATCGCCCTGTTCTGGGGGTTCACCTATTGGGTGCAAAGAAAGGTGGCGACTTACGAGCAGTCGCAGACGGAAAGCCATAACAAATTCGTCTGGCTGCTTGTCCAGACCCTGATCCATACCGCCAAGATCGACGGCCAGATCACCCGGGACGAAATCCAGACCATTCATCGTTTCTTCCAGTACAATCTGCGCTACAATCAAACCCAGATGCACTGGGTGAAGGAAATCATCAAGGAAGCGATCAACACGACGCCGTCGCTCGACGCCCTGCTGACCGATTTCAAATCGACCTTTGCCTACGAGCCGAGGCTCATCCTCCTCGAACTTGTCTACCAGGTGCTCTATACCAAGCGCATCGTGGCGGAGAACGAGCTGCAGACCGCCCGCTATATTGCCGTTTTTCTCGCTATTGCCGACTACGACTGGCGAACCATCGAGGCCAAATACCGCTACCGCAGCCAGCAGACAGCCGCGGCCACCCAAGATCTCGCCAGCCAACATTACGCCACGCTGGGCCTTGCCAAAGGGGCGAGCATGGAAGAGATCAAGAAAGCCTATCGCCAGATGAGCATGCAGTATCATCCCGACAAGGTCCGTCACCTGGGGGATGAATTCAAAGCGGTGGCGGAAGAAAAGATGAAGGAAATCAATGCCGCATACGACTATTTCAAGAAGCAGGCGGCATAATAACATACGTGAAGAAAGAGGAGAAAGACCATGGCAGTTTCCGAAAAAATGCAACTTTTCGCAACAAAGTCTTCGTGGATACGCAAGATGTTCGAGGAAGGCGCCAGGATGAAGGCGACCCATGGCGCAGGCAATGTCTTCGACTTTAGTCTCGGCAATCCCGATGCCCCGCCGCCCCCGCAGTATAACGAAGTCATTCAGGAAATCGTCCGGGATACCAGCCCCGGCGTGCACGCCTACATGCCGAACGGCGGCTATCCCTGGGTGAGGGAGGCGATTGCCGCGCGGATGTCGGCCGAACAGGGCGTGACCATAAGCCACGGCGACATGCTGATGACCTGCGGCGCCGCCGGCGGCCTCAATATAACGCTGAAAGCCCTGCTCAACCCCGGCGACGAGGTGATCATCCTTGCCCCGTACTTCGTCGAGTATGGCTTTTATATCGACAACCACGGTGGCGTCGCCAAAGTCGTCGCCACCGACGAGGAATTCAACCTCGACATCAAAGCGATCGAGGCGGCGATCACCGACAAGACCAAAGCGATTATCGTCAACTCGCCGAACAACCCCTGCGGCCAGATCTATTCCGAGGATTCGCTGTGGGCTCTTGGGGAAATGCTGACCATGGCTTCGGACCGATTCGATTCCGCAATATATCTAATCTCGGACGAACCGTACCGGAAAATTGTTTTCGACGGTCATGAGGTGCCCAGCATCTTTGCCGCCTACCGGAACAGCATTATCGTCTCCTCCTACTCGAAGGACTTATCCCTGCCCGGGGAACGGATCGGCTATCTGGCCGTGCATCCGAGTATCGACGACAAGATGAGCCTGCTCGACGCCCTGACTCTCGCCAACCGGATTCTCGGCTTTGTCAATGCCCCGGCGCTCATGCAGCGGGTGGTGGCCGAACTCCAGGATGCCAGTGTCGACACCTCGATCTACGCGCGGCGAAAGGAGCTGATCTGCACCATCCTTGACGAAGCCGGCTTTACCTTCACCCCGCCCAAGGGGGCGTTTTATGTCTTTCCGAAGACGCCGGTGGACGATGTCAAATTCGTTTCGCTGCTGCTGGAGGAAAAGATTCTCACCGTTCCCGGAATCGGCTTCGGCTCGCCCAATCATATCCGCATCGCCTTCTGCGTGCCGGAAGAGATCATTGCCGGGTCGGCGGACGGCTTCAAACGGGCGGTTGCCAAAGCCCGCTCTCTGTAATACGGATTCAGGGGGCGAAAGCCGCCCCCTGAACTCATCCTTTCTTACGCTGCTCGGATTTGTCCTTGAATATCAATTTGATGGGAACTTTGTCGAGGCCTAACCCCTCGCGAAAGCGGTTGACCAGATAGCGCTCGTAGGAGAAGTGCACCCCCTTCTCGCTGTTGGTCATCACCACGAACTTCGGGGGACGGGTGCCGACCTGGGCAGTGTAATAAAACTTCAGCCGCTTATTTTTGTAGATCGGCGGGGAATGGGCCTCCACCGCCTCCCGGAGCAGATTGTTCAAAGCCGATGTGGGAAAGCTGGCGGTGAACTGCCGGAAGACCGAGCCGATCACCGGAAAGAACCGCTTGATGCCGTAGCCGGTGAGTGCCGAGACATTCAGAACCGGGGCAAATCCCACAAACGGCAGGGCCCGTCCCACCTCGGCCATGACCTCTTCCTGCCGCTTTTTATCGCCGGAGATCAGATCCCATTTGTTCACCAGGACGATGAGGCCTCGACCTTCCTCCAGGACATAACCGATGACTTTGGTATCCTGCTCGGTAATCCCTTCCTCGGCATCGATCAGCACCGCCGCCACGTCGCACCGGCTCATTGCCGCAAGCGATTTGAGGATGCTGAATTTTTCGAGTTTCTCGGTGGTCTTGCCCTTGCGCCGGATGCCGGCCGTATCGATGAAAAGATAGCTGTAGTTGCCGTGGGTAACCAGAGCATCGACCGAATCCCTGGTTGTGCCGGAGATTTCTGAGACGACCATCCGCTCTTCGCCAAGGATCATGTTGATCATTGACGATTTGCCGACGTTCGGACGACCGAAAAAGGCCACCTTCACTGTCCCTTCCGGCAGATCAAGGCTATCGTTCTCGTCACCGGGGATGGCAGCGCAGAGATTCTCCATAAGCGAAGGAAACCCGTAACTGTGTTCAGCTGAGATCGGCCACAGCTGCTCGACCCCCAGTTCGTAAAACGGCGCCAGGAGTTCGATTTCCTTGGCCGCGCTGTCGATTTTGTTGACTACATGATAGACCGGCTTCTGCGCCCGCCGCAGAATCTCGATCACCTCCCAGTCCGCCGGCGTCACACCCTCTTTGGCATCCAGGAGGAAGAGGATGATATCCGCCTCTTCGATAGCCAGCATTGCCTGATCCCGGATATGGTGGACCAGAGCATCCTCCGGGTTTTCGTCGATGCCGCCGGTATCGACCAGAAGAAAATACTTGTTTTCCCAGACCACCCGCTCATAATGCCGGTCACGGGTTACCCCCGGCGTCGGATCGACCAGGGCCTTGCGCGACTTGGTAATCCTGTTGAAGAGCGTCGATTTTCCGACGTTCGGCCGGCCGATG
>MGTI01000229.1:0-6246 GCA_001799365.1 Desulfobacterales bacterium GWB2_56_26
TGACATATTTGAAGACGCCGTCCTGGGCAAGGCAGACGCCCACCAATGCCTGCTCTGCAAAGCCTTTGAACTTGTTCTCGGATTCCCTCAATGCTCCTTCGATCCGTTTGCGTTCCGTCAGTTCCTGTTGCAGTTGCGAGGTACGTTGTCTGACAACCCTGCGAAGCGTGAAGTTCCACGTGGCCACTCCCGTGACTGTCAGTGCGATCACCGCAAGTCCAATCGAAAAAGCGATCAGAAAGGTCCTGTTGGCGAAGATGCTCTGCCTTCCGACAATAATCCAGCGGCGGTTGATATCCCGTCGTTCTTTGTCGTCGATGGCGGCAAGGCCCTTGTCGAGAATGCTGTGGAGCAGGGGCCAGTCGTTGCGGACCGCAAATCGCAGCTGGTAGAGATATTGCGCGTCGCCGGCAACCCGAAGGTTAAGAATTCCTTCTTTTTCAATGTAGTATGACGCTCGTGAGATTTCCAGCACCATGGCGTCGACTTCGCCTAAAGAGACCTGCTGCAGCCCCTTCAGCTCATCGGGAACGGGACGCAGATCGAGATGGGGGAACTCCTTCTGCAGATATTCATGTACCGCACTCCCTTTTGAGATAGCGATACTCCACTCATTCATGATCTGCAAATCCTCCGCGCCCGCTCTATCTTTGCGCGTCAGGATTATGTTGGGAAGATCGATGTAAGGCTCGGTAAAATCCAGATACGCCAGACGTTCAGGGGTTTTCTGGGCGGCAAAGATGATGTCTATCCTCCGTTCCCTGGCTGCTTCTATCACATCATTCCAGGTTGGCAACGGAACCAGCTTGAACCGGTGGTCCAGTTTTCGTTCCATGAGACGGATATAGTCAAGAGACAGGCCCTCGTATGTACCTCCGTCGTGCACTATCTGCGGAGGAATGACGGTGATGCCGATGCGTATGTCACGATTAAGCGAGGCCAGCCATTGGCGTTCCCCCGGGGAGAGAACAGGTTGCCCGGCCAATGCCATCCCGGCCAGAAAGCACAATAATAGCGGTGTCACCAGAGCTAATAAGCTCCGCGACGATCTTGGTGCCATAAAACAATCCTTCGCCTGGGTTGTGCGGATCATGACAGTACGCCTGTAGTTTAAGCTAAGCCTATTATCAAAATAAAGGCAAACTTGGTGTATCGTGAATAATGCAATCCTCAAACTGGCCGAAGCATTGAATATTGCAATGCCGGCGTCCTTGCCTTCTTTTTCTCATCCTGCTTATCTCCGCGAAAAAGAAAGAAAATATTCATATCTCACTATGTGGCACGGCCCTTGCGGTGGAACTGCGTTTTCCACGATTGGCTTGCCTCTCGGCCGAAGCCGGATGCCAGCCGGGACCGCCGACCCTATCGGTGAAAAATCGGGATGTTTCCCTGAGGTATGAGGTTTTACATGGGTACGAAACTAATCATCGGAGTTGTTTTGATTTTTCTGGCAGGAATCGCTATTGCCGTCTGTTATCTGGCCACACGAAACCCGAGACAACCCAAATGGGCGAGCGATTCGGTCATAGGAACGGTGATCCTCCCCCTTGCTGTCGGTGCGCTCTTTATGGGGCCCATGTTTGCGGGCCAGGCACTGTTCAATCGTGAGTCCCTCAGTTACTCCGACATCATGGTGGCGCTGTCCGTATTCGTTGCAGGTATGATAATCCTTTTGTTGATGCGGATTCCGAAACGCGTGGCGTCCTATGACGCCTTGCGCTCCGCCGCTGAAATGCAGTAACAATAGCCGGAAGAGGGCCCGGGGGGCGGGGGGGCGAGTCGCAACTCGGTACACTGAGACCGGGCATGACACAGGTTCGGGGACCGTGCAAATTGCACGGTCCTCTCAATCAAGATGGTATTGCTTGCGTTTCCGCCACAGGGTGGCGGTGTTGATGCCCAGTACGCGTGCGGCTTCATCGAGGGAAGATGTGTGGAGCATGACTTCCTGGATGTGTTTTTTTTCCATTTCGGCAAGGCTTGACAGGCAGGCCTCGTTCGGCGAGACCTGCCGGTAACCTGCGATATGCGGGGGCAGGTCGCTCGTCTGGATGCGAGGATGGGGCGAGAGGATCAAGGCGCGCTCAACGGCGTTAATGAGCTCCCGCACGTTGCCCGGCCAGGGGTAGTTTTGCATATGCTGGATGGTCGCAGGTTCTATTCCCTTTACCTGCTTGTTGTTGAGCTGGGCGTAGCGGCGCAGGTGGTGATCGACCAGCAAGGAGATGTCTTCCGGACGTTCACGCAGGGGTGGAAGAAAAATCTCGACGACTTTCAGGCGGAAATAAAGATCCCGCCGGTAGGTTCCGTCCCCCACCAGTTCATCGAGGTCCTTATTGGTGGCGGCAATGACCCGGGCATCGACGGTGAGCGTCTGGGTGTCGCCCACCCGTTCATATTCGCGCTGCTGCAGGAAGCGGAGCAGCTTGCCCTGCACAACAGGGGGGATCTCGGAGACCTCATCGAGAAAGATGGTGCCTTTTTCGGCAAGACTCAGCTTGCCGGTCTTATCCCGCAGAGCCCCGGTGAACGCCCCTTTCACATGGCCGAACAGATCGCTTTCCAAAAGATTTTCCTGTAATCCCGCGCAATCCACGGTGATAAAAGGCCCCCTTGCCCGCTGGCTCCATGTGTGCATCAGACGGGCGAGCAGCCCTTTGCCGGTGCCGCTTTCACCCGAGATAAGCACGATGGCGTTGGAGTCGGCAGCCTGGCGGGCAGTGGCGAGTATCTGGCGCATGAGTCTGCTGCAGGTCAGCAGGTTGCCTTCCTCAAAAATACCTTTCAAGCGCGCCACTTCTTTCTTGAGGTCCTGGAATTGCACTATCTTTTCCAGAAGCAGGTCGAGCTGGCCAGGCACGAAAGGCTTGGGCAGATAGTCGAAAGCTCCCATTTTGACGGCGCTGACGGCAGTCTCCACGGCGGCATGGGCGGTGATGATGATGACCTGGGTGGGAATGGCGCTGGCCACGATCTGGCGCAGAACGTCCAGGCCATCCAGGTCCGGAAGCCGCAGGTCGAGGAGGACCAGATCCGGTCGATATTCCAGAAAGCGGGCGATGCCGTCTCGCGCCGAACCGGCAGCAGTAACCGCGAATCCCTTTTCTTCGAGATATATGGCAAGGGTCTGGACAATGTTGCGGTCATCGTCAATCAACAGTGCGCGCTGCATCGATTTCCTCCAGTTGTTCCGGTATCCAAAAGGTGAATGTGGTGCCGCGGCCGGGCTGGCTGTCGGCACTGATGCTGCCCCCATGCTGCTCGACGATCTCTTTGGCAATGGCCAGCCCGAGCCCGATGGTCCCGATCTTTTCCCGGTCCGAGAATTGCGTGTAACGATCGAAGATATGCGGCAGGTTTTGCGGATCGATGCCGCAGCCGTCGTCGCTGCATTGGAAATAGAAGAATCCCTGTCGCCGTTCGACCTTGATGCGTATCTGCCCGCCGTTCTCGGTATAGCGCAGGGCGTTATTCACCAGATTGGTAAGCACCCAGGGGAAACGCCGGGAATCGAGGGCGATGAGAGGAAGACCCTGTTGTATGTCGAGGTGCAGTCGAACCCCCTTTTCTTCGGCATGTTTTTGCAGAGGTCTGCAGCATTCATGAATCAGCCTGGCGACATCCGACTTTTCCCGCACCGCCGGCTTGATCATGGCCTCCAGCCGGGCGATATCTACCAGCTCGTTGAGCAGGCTGGCCATTCGGCCACAGTCTTCACTGGCTGTTTCGAGGAGCACGGCGATGTGTTCCGGGCTGAGCCGTGTTCGTTTTTCATGGAGCAGATTGACGCTCATTGCCAGAGAAGTCATGGGAGTCTTCAGCTGATGCGACAGATCGGCAATGAAGCGTGATTTTGCCTCTTCCGCCTGGTGCACCTTCAGCTTTTCTGCGGCCAGAATTGCTGCGTTATGCTGATCGTAATCTGCCAGGCTCTTGAACAGGCGGTTGAACTCGTCGGTCAGAAGGCCGATTTCGTCATTGCTGCGAACGGGCAGATAGGGATACCGTTCGCCGCCTTGACGGGTTGCCGCGAGACTCAGGGCAAGCAGCCTGATCGGTTGCGCCACGCGAGATGAAAGGTGATAGCTGAGAAGGATGATAAGAGCCATGATGGCGAGAAAAAAGAGCAGTGAGTGGCGTTGAGCGCGGTCGGCAAGCATCCGGGTTTCTTTCTCGGCGCGTTCCATGCCGTTTTCGTTTATTTCCACCAGCGCATTGATGTTGTCCTCCAGGTGGGAGGTCAGCCGCAGGAATTCTTCGGCGGGAAAGGGTGCAGCGTCCTGGAGGGTATTGATGATGTTGCTGTAATGGCGGTGATTCTCCGTGAGAGCATCGACGATGAGATTTTCGCCGCTTTCAGCCACATGGTTCCTGCAGATCGAGAGTGCCTCGGCCAGGGCGTCCCTTTCGAGGCTGTCCAGGTGCGGTCCACGCCGGAACATGAAAGCCAGAACCTTGTTGCGGTTTTCCTCCAGCACCTGACGGGCCTGTTGAGCAGCCTTGATGCTCGCATAGTTGCGCGACATGATTCGCTCGGCGCTTTGCCCCAGGGCATCGAGATACCGGTAGTTTATAACGGCCACCATAAACAGGGCGAGAACCGGCAAGAGACTGACCGCGAAGATTTTATGGCGGATCGGGCGGCGGATGGATAATCCGTGTTTCATGCATTTCATGCGGCATTGTCGGCCGCTCCAAAAGGATGATTATGCGCAGAAAATGGTTTTCTGCCGGAGGAGGACAGGGCGGGTCTGATGTCGTTCGTGTGAAGAGGTATGGGGACGCGCGGATCGGATAAATTTGGCAACGTATCTTGTGCCGCTCTTCGTGAATCTATGAAATCCTATCCCGTTATTCTGGTTTTCGCAAGACGAGAGAAGTGGCCCCCAAAAAATGGCGGATCGGGCCATGGTATCTGTCGATTCGGCGTGCGGGGTATGTCGGAAAATGGCTGGCAGAACTGCCGGAGCGGTCGATAATCCGGTCGGCAGCGCAGGCAGGATTCTTTGAGCACCGCCGGCTTTAACCGTCCGGAGGATGCTTATATTCGCGTGAGTTTTTCAGTCCTTCATATGCTTTTTTACCGATTTTATGAATCGGCCGAAGGCCTTGTCTTTTTTCCGTTTATCGAGATATGACATCTCGTAGAACTCCGACTCCTTCTTCAGCTTGATATAGCTGGCATAGCGATCCTCGTGCAATTCACCTTTTTCGACCGCAGCTCTGACGGCACAGCCGGGCTCGTGTTGGTGACCGCAGTTTGCATATCGGCAACTTGCGGCAAGCGCGACAAATTCCTCGAAACTTATGTCGACTCCATCGCCGGCACCAACAATGCCCAGTTCCCGCATGCCGGGTGTATCGATCAACATTGCACCCTGACTCATAACGATGAGTTGTCGGCGGGTGGTCGTATGGGTGCCTTCGCCCGTGCCGCTGACGGCCTTTGTTTCAAAGGCTTCCCGGCCTATGAGACGGTTGATGAGAGTCGTCTTTCCTACACCCGATGAACCGAGCAGACAGTATGTCTTTCCCGAAGAGAGCGTCTGTTGCAACTCATCAAACCCGATTCCAGAGATATTGCTGAGTGCAATTACTCTGGCTTTGGTGACGGAGCCGATGATCGCAAGCTTCTGATCCAATTCATCCTGGCTGATCAAGTCAGTCTTGGTGAGGATGACAATCGGTTCGACATGTCCGTCCGTGGCCATGACCAGGTATCGATCCAACCGACTTGGATTGAAGTCGAAATGGCACGATTGAACAATAAAAGCGGTATCTATGTTGGCGGCAATCATCTGGTAATCGATCTTTTCACCAGAAGTCTTGCGCCGCAGGAACGTCTTTCGCGGAAACACCTGGTGGATGATGGCTGCGGTGTCGTTGTTGTAAAAGTTCGCCGTCACCCAATCGCCGACACATGGCAGGTCGACGGAACTATCGACCTGGTAAGAAAACTTGCCCGACAGCTCGGCCGGGACTTCTCTCGATTCATCTTTTATAAGGTATGAACCGCGGTCAACTGCGGATATGCGGGCAAAGCCGCAACCATCCAGGCTGAACTCAGCGGCACGCGTTTCAAACCATTGGTCGAAACCGAAATCTCTTAATTTCATAGAGTTGTATCACCGAACGTCGAGCATCAAGGGCGCGGCGCAGCCGCGTCCCCTGCATGCGCTTGTGGGCCGCTTGCTTTGAATCCTTCATGGAACGTGACATTGCCGTGCGGCATGCGGCCGTCAAACG
>MGTI01000229.1:6277-11177 GCA_001799365.1 Desulfobacterales bacterium GWB2_56_26
CTCAAGGCCAAGTCCGGCAACATTCTCAAAGCCAAATTTCCTGTAGTATTCCGGATGCCCGACGAGACAGCAGCCTTTGGCGTCCAGGTCTTTCAATCGTGATAGTCCTTCCCGTATCAGAGCTTTACCAATACCCATTCGCTGGTACATCGGCAGCACTGAAACCGGGCCAAGTCCGTACCAGTTATCGGTGCCATCTGAAATGACCACGGGAGAAAATGCAATATGCCCCACAACCCGGCCATCCACTTCTGCGACCAGCGATAAGGTCAATGCCCCAGCGGAACGAAGAGCCTCGATAATGAACTGCTCCGTGTGGTTGCTGAGTTCCAGAGACTGGAAGGCTGCGGCAGTCACTTCGGTGATGACTGCGGCATCGTGCTTTGTTTCGTCTCTTATCAGGATCTTTTGTGTCGTCATAGTAATCTCATTTCATAGTGCTGTTTGGCCAACATTTGCTTAAGTTTTTGGCCTTGGGCTCGCAAAGCGGGATTGGCGCGCTTCCAGTTGTTGGAATGCTCTTCTTCTCTTCCTTATATTTCAAATATAAATAAAGATTTTCGACCTTCTCTCTTGCCCATGGAGTCTGTCTTAGAAACTTTAAACTTGATTTGATACTTGGATTATTATAAAAACACTGAATTTCGATTTTCTTATACATTCTCTTCCATCCGATTTTATCCACTAGATACGTTACTATTGTTTCAAGTGTTATACCATGAAGGGGGTTATTGGGTTGTTCTTCCATGCTCTTACAAAATCTCCTTAACTCTTCCTACCACTCCACTTTCTAACATTACCTTTATTTCATGGGGATGATTTGGTGAGTTCGTTAAAATATCTCTAACTATACTTTTTGTCAGCTTTCCTGTCCCTTGATCCTGTCTTATGATAATTATGACTTCTGACAGGTCTAATATCAACTATTATTTCCGTCAATAACTTTCTGTCCTTGTCTTTGATCTGGTTTCATTCCAACGTAAAATCATCAGTCTGTCTAGTAAAGGTTGGAATTCTGTGTAATGTTTCGAAAACCTCATCAAGTCATCAGAATTTCATCACTCGATTTCTTTCATTGTGCAGACAGCTCTAACAAAATTTTCAGTATTGGCTGTATATGCTGCCTGGTAAAATGTACTATGGAATTTATCAAGCCAAATTGCTTTAACTATGGATCCAGTCTTGAAATCTGTTATCCATTTTCTTTTTTCGTTGGAGTCGTGAGAAAATCCAGGAGCATCATCAATACTCCAGCATTTTATCTGTTTTTTTGAGAAAATTGAGTCTGTGAACAAACCATTCCCCGCATTTTTTTTAAAAAGCGATGCTAGCTCTTCAACAGTAGGTAGTCGCCAATCAGAATACCCTCCAAATTTGCTGTTATTCAAATCTTGAATGTATTCTTTTGAACTGAAAAAGCTCATTTCTTTTTGCGAACCATTAATCTGCCATACAAGGCTGGTCTTTTTATCTAAAACCACCTCACTATTTTGCTTAACAAATTCATTCTTGAAAGAGCCTCTTGGGTTAATATCCTTTTCATAGAAATTATTGGTGATTATTATAGTTTTTAGTGTTTCATCACCCATCAACCCTGTACTCTCTTTTCTGAGAGATAATATTTTATTCTCAAAAGAGCTTTCTTGAGATGCAAGGGTCTCCGACTTTTCGGCTTCTGCTTTCTCCTTCACCTCGATGGCAGCGGCGGAAGTTTTGAGTTTTTCTCCTTCTTTGAGGCGTTGTCCGGCTAACGAATCCAATCGTTGCTTATCAGCCTCTTCCGTCAGTTTCTTCTCCTCAGCCAATCTTTCCGCCAGCTTCTTCTCTTCGGCTAATCGCTTAGATGCTTCTTCTACAAGTTTTTCCTTTTCTTCTAAAATCCGAAGACGTTCATTTTCTGTCTCTATGGCTAATCTTGGTTCCTCTTCCATTCGACGATCTTCGGCTATCTGTTTCGCAGTTACTACCTCGACCAGTTTCTGTTCTTCCGTTTCTGCCTTTTGCTTTTCCACTGCTAGTAGCTTTTCGGCTTCCTCATCATGTTTCTTTTTTTCTAGGGCAAGACGGGTATGATCTTCAGCTTCTGCTGCCAATTGTTTTTCTTCTTTCTTTCGGCGATCTTCAGCTAACAAAGCCTGGCGTTGTTTTTCAGATTCTTCCGCCAGCTTTTTTTCATCTGTCTGTTTCTGCGTTTGTTCGGATTCAATTATTATTGTGGCACTTTCAAGTGTCTTATTTTCATCGACTATTGGTCTTTCTATTTCGATCATTTTTGTTGCGAAAGAGAGCGGCTTGCCAACCAATCTTGCTGCAACATTCTCGGCAGCTCCTATAAGATCATCCTCTTCACACTTGCACCTTTCACTGATTCGATTTACTACACCGGCGGTTTCACTCTTGGTGTCCAACATCCTGAGACTGATAGTGTAAGTAGAGCCGAGTTTTGAGATGTCGCCCGCGACCATGAACCGAGTGCCGATAGCACGACCGAAATTTACCAAGCATTGACTGGTTCCATCATCGCACCCGAGGGCTTGTTGCAGTTGTTCTCGGCTGGCTACTGCCACGATATCTGACTTACTCATCACCTGGTACTCACCGAAACTATGCAGCTTGTCTCGAATTATTATGGAAAGTGCCTCGGCAAGTTCTTTGTCCGTTCCACGTTTAGCTTCTAGATCCATTACCGCAAGTCGCTCTTTACTCTTCTTCTTTGCTGTCTCTGCTGGCAGGGGTTGGCTGCCCGCGTCCAACACCATTGCGGCTAACAAGATGAATAATGGTAAAAATATTTTGAATTTTTGCTTCATTCTTGGGGCACCCTTGTGTCCTTCTATCCAGAGCGATCTTTTGCTATTACAAGATGTGACAATTTCATTCATGGTTAAAGAATTGAATGACCACATATTTTCAACTTTGCGGGCCATCCCAGGAGGATAATACCTCATCTTGTCTTGCTTAAAAGTCCAGTGCTCTCAGTTCACGAAAGCGGAGCAGGCCACTGCCACATACACCGCTTCGTCGTATCCGAGGTCAGGTACATCGAGCATTGCGTGTCGAATGCCACCTTTCCCCTGCATGTAACCCCTGTTACTGTCGTGATGACAGGAACATAAATAGTAGCCGAAAGCAAGGGCGTTCCCGAGAGGGCGCGTCCGGAGGAAGCTGGAGCGCAAAACTATGAGCCGACGAACAGAAATGGCATACAAGGCCGAGTCTCCGGGCAAGTCAGCACAACATGACAAAGCTCCGGGTTTGGGAGCTACGGTAAATGCCGTGGTTGCATAGTGAAAGATTACGTTCTTATCCGAGGAGGCCTGTCCAACAGGCGGTCGATGTATCGGCAGCGTCCTGTGTGGCAACATGCAGGGAGTTTGGACAGGAGTCAGCAGAGGCCATATTAGGCGAAGGAAATCACCATGCAGTACCATTCAAAACAGATGTCACTGTTTGACCAACTCCACACGGCGGTTCTGGGCCTTGCCCAAAGACGTGGTATTGGCTGAAACAGGTTTGGACGACCCGTAACCTTCGGCCTTCAACCTATCTTCGGTTGAACCTGCGGCCACCAGGTAGGACCGTACTGATTCCGCCCTCTTTTGCGACAAAGTCTGGTTGTGTTCCACGGTACCACTGGAATCAGTATGGCCTTCTATCGTCAGCCGTAGCCCTTTGTCGGCTTTGAGCATATCGGAAATCTTGTCGAGGGTAGGCTTTGATTCATCTCGCAGTACAGCGGAATCAACATCAAAATTAATACCATAGAGACGTACCCGTCCAGACGAGGCGAGTTCTTTGCTCATCTGCTCCTGCGCACCACCCGACCAATGAGGGCAACTGCCGATTGCTGTAGACTTCCGTTTACCGGTCCAGATCTGGCCGGTGCTGTTTTCATACCCACCCTCAGGCCACCATAGTCCGAAAAACTGTGTGCCATCCTGCGAAAAAACAAAAATTGATGGACCCTTCCGGTCGCGCTCCTGCCAGGTGAATTTCATAACACGCCCTTCAATGCCACCGTTGAGCAAACCATCTTTGTACTCATAACAACCGGTCACTGCGGTTCCCTGCTGGCGTAAGTGAAAATCCTTGTAATTCGTGGCGTACGTTCCTGATGCTTCGGGAAAGGGGGTCTTTGTAAGCTGCTCGCCGTATCCCCTGAAATCCATGAGTTCAGTATAGTCTTTTGCTCCGTGGTTATTTTTAATGGTCAATCTCAACCAACGGCCCGGCACTGCAGCTAAAGCCGGAAACTTCTGATTATCAACAGCATCGGCAAGTTCCACTTCGGCTATTTTCTGGTAGCCTTGATCCGCTCCTTCATCCGAAATTTCCAAAAATACGTCTTTTGCCCCTCTTCCTTTCCCATCGATACGAGCGGTATCGAATTCCACCTGATTGAGAAGCGTTTTTTCGGCCAATTCGATCACCATGACATGGTTTTCAGTCTTGCCTTTGGGGCTAGCCCATCCAGTTATAGGCTTTTCGTCCAGTATCCAGAAACCTGACCATCGTTCAGAATGTTCCGCCGGTTTCAGTGAAACGAACGCCCCGGATGAAAATGAGACCAACGATTGTTCCGTTTCAGTTGCTATCGCATGCATAGCACTTCCGGAAATGAGCCAAAAAAATGTCAAGATCGCAGCAGTTTTTGTCCTAATATGGTTCATATTGGTCCTCTTGAATATGGTTGTTCTAACGTAAAACCGGGGGCAGACCACGTTTCATGAAAAACGCATGGAAATCGTGGTCTGCTCGCTAATTTTTTATCCCCATTTTCATGGTACGTATGTTCTAGATTGTACCGTTAAGACGAAACCTGATTAGCCGACATGGATGCTTTCAAAACACTAGATTGATCTCATTGTAATTACATAACTTTCAATCGTGCTCAGTGTCG
>MGTI01000230.1 GCA_001799365.1 Desulfobacterales bacterium GWB2_56_26
AGAAGAAACAATTGATCGCTATAAAGCGTCGATGGACTCCGATACTCCATTTCTGGCAGTTATTATGGACCTGACAATTCCCGGAGGAGTGGGAGGCAAGCAGGCAGCTGAGCAGATTCTCTCTCAGTTCCCTAACGCCTGCCTGATTGTATCAAGTGGTTATTCGAACGACCCTATCATGTCAAATTATCGTGATTACGGATTTAGCGGAGCCATCGCCAAACCTTATAATATTCAGAAGTTTCAGGAAGTGCTCGACTACGCCCTTAGGCACTGCGAGAGTGGGTCAGACTTGACTTACTGATAGCATCAAACACTTACCAATAAAATGCACGAGTCATATTCATTTTTCTCTCCTTATTAACCTTTGCTTGGGCTTTCTTCCTTGAACGTGGTGACTGTATTTTGCAGGGTACACTGTAATGTTGTCCACATATCCTCCACGCCGTTTTTTAATTTCTCTTGTATCAGATCCAATTCGGCATCAATTTTTTCTTTGTAGGCATCATTGTTCTCATTCATGGTGTACCTCCATGATTTTTAAAAATAATAATTATGGATTTTTGAAAAGTCCCGCCCTGTTCACGCCGATTTTCACCTCGCCCCAGTGTTCTTTTATCGTCGTCAACCAGTTGGAAGGCCGCATCGTCAAACCTGCCATCTACCTCGATCCGCATGCCCCATCTATGAGACTACTTTTCCATGCAAAATCAATCAACTGCGTTCCCGTCTTCAGTGAGAGCCACTCTGCTCTCCAGATCTTCCACTTCCAACAAAAACGCAGTCAATGAAAACTTCATCAGAAATGAAAACGCAATCCAGCACCGATGCGGCCATAATCGGCCAGCTCGTCGAATTGGTCGAACGCTGCGCGGCCTTCGGCAAACAGGGAAATATTAAACTGATCTACCTCGCCGTAAACCCGATAGCCGAGGTTGACGATAAAATCTGCCCGATCGTCCGTACTTGAACTCCAGAATCCGACGCCGGCACCGTAAAACATCCGATCCTGGTGATAATTAGCAGTGAAATCGATCATAAATGAATCGGTGTCATCTATGCCATCGATGACCGGAGCCGCGCCGACCATCCCGAGAAGTGAAAAAGATTCGTTCAGATAGTAGTCGTAACCTATGCGAAACAGCAGATACTCTGCCGGATCAGCCTGGTACAAGTAGCCCGCATCGGCAACAAAATTGCCGCGATGGGGAGCAACGACAGCTGCATTGGTTGAGGTTACGGTGATTTTCGTCACCTCGCATTTCGGGGAAGATGATTCCAAGCCTTTATCGTCGGTCACGCTCACCTGGATATTGTAGTCGCCGGGGTCCGACATAGTCATCTGGTGTATAAAAGGCGGCTTGTTTATTTTCTTTTTTACAACGCTTTTGCCTGCGTCCGTTACCTGGATAAGAACAGAAGATATTGAGCCATCCGAGTCATCGGATTGGGATGCATCGATGGTTACGTCCTTGCCGGAGCCAACATTCAGCGGAGTAACGGTAACCTGGCAGTACGGAGCAATGTTAGGTACAGGGTCCTGCGCTACAGCAGGGATCGGGCCTGTCAGAGCCAGCGAGACATTGCCGCATAGCGCCGGAACGACGAAGGTATAGCGGGTTCCTGCCTTGTCGACGTTCAACAGGAACGCTGAAAAAGGTTCTTTGCCGGTCCATACCACATCTTTGACGATCTTCACGGTGTTACCCTTTTTAAAGATCATCCACTGCAGTTTCTCGCCGGGATTGACCTCAACTACGGTAATATTTTCCGACCGCTCTGCCTGGGCCACGAAATCGTCGAATACATCAGCTGATCCCGCCTTTACAAATCCTTCTTTGAGATCGGGAAGCGATGTCGCAACCATTTGCCTGAACTCATCGACTGATTTGAGTTCCGTCGTGCAAAACGTATTCCGCCCCAATTGCTTCAATTTGGTTTCAGCCTGCGCCAAGCCGGTGGTGCCTATCAGCGCCAGAACGGCCAAAAGGCTAATACTCCTCATCCATTTGATTCTCATTTTTTCTCTCCTGTCTGGTTTTATCAGTCGGTTGAAAAAATCTCATGCGTTGTTTCAGTAGCTTATAGCCACAAGGCTATTTCCTACCGATTTGACTCCTGACATCGCCTGCTATTTCGATGTCGGAGCGCCTTCGACTTTATCGCTTATTGCTGCACCAACTTTTTCGATCTTCTCGCCTGTTTTTTCAATTGTTTGATCAACTTTTTCCCCTGCCTTTTCGGCTGGCCCATCCTGTTGACAACTCGTTAATACTAAAACGAGTGCACATAGAACGATGGTTAAATAACGATTGGATTTCAGATTCATTTTTCGACGCCTCCTGCGGTTAAATTTTCCCCAATACGAACAGAATCACAACGACCACCACCTCCGTCCCGAGCACGCCGCTGGGGGCATACCCCCAGGAGCGACTGTGGGACCAGGTTGGGATAACGCCTACCAATATCAAGACCAGAATGATGAGTAAGATTGTGCCAACTTTTGTCCTTGTTGCATGTCACACATCTCCCTTGTTTCATGCCATTACAGGAAAAAATGGAGACCGATCCCGAAAAACTCCTCAACATCACGAATATAAAACTGGCCGTTAGGTGATCTGCCTTTATAATATTCGAACATCAGCTTTAGCTTGCGGCTGAGGAAATCCGGATTTTCAAACTGAAATCCCGCCCTCAGCGAGACATCCGCCTGCCAATCGCTTTCTTCCCGGCTCTGCACATCGATTGCGGCAATCGGCCTGAGGGCTCCGTTCCACCAGGCGTTGTGACTATTGAACTCAAGCCCCGACTGGGCGATCCATGGCTTCAGATCGGGTGGATCTCGATCGAACAGATAACCCCCGCCGCCGTAGAGGCGAAAACCGAAAGGAAGATGATAGGAGAGGAGGGTGTCTATGCCTTCGTAGCTCAGATTAATGCGTTGCTGGGTTCGATCGCTGAGCAAAAATTCGTCGCCCAAATGCGAGCTTTGGTGAAAGATCCTGGCCATTGCCGAGAAATTGTTTTTCTTCAGCGACAGGGGAAGAGCAACAAAATAATCGGCATTGACCAGATCGTGCGACTCTGCATCCAGGTTGAAAATGGAAAAAACACCGGCGTGAAGGCCCGTTTCCATGAGAGAGCCCCATGGGCCGCCGAAGCGATAGATGCTGAAGGTCTCGCCGAAAGTGGCCGAGCCGATCTGCTCCAAATGGTCGTTATTGAAATGGTGCTGGTACGATGCTGAGAAGTGCGGCCAACGGGGATCCGCCAGCAGGGAGTTGAAGAGCAGGTCACGGGGCAGGAAAACATTGACTTCCGGAGTGAATTCAGGTGGTTCAGCCTGAGCTACAGCTTGACCTTCCCTGGTAACCACCACCTTTCTGACCCCTTCGATCGTCGAAAGTGAGGTCTTTATTCTATCGTCAATAACATCCGAGGCCTCCAGCCCATGGATATAGATGACGCCGGACTGCACTTTCAGCGATTCGGCGGTAATTTGAAAATCCCGCTGCAGAGTCGCGGTGGCATATCCGCGAATGAATTCATCGCTTGTCGAATCGGCGGCGGCAACCGGTCGGGCAAGGAGCATACACAGCAGCATGCCTGCAGCGAGAAAGAGTGAAAGAGATCGTATGGCAAATCCTAGTTTTAGCGTCAATTCTTTGGCAATAAGAGAGGTGGGAGCGGTCATGATGTACCCTCGCGGTAAGGTGGAGGTGGTGTGATAAATGGTCGTGTCGCAGGCAGCAGGCAGCCTGCCAACTCCCCCGCCCACAGACCGGAGAGAAACGGGGTCTGGGGCGGAACAGCGGTGGCCAGCTTAAATTTTTTTGGTTGACGTAAAGAGACCGGCGAGGGCTTTGGCCGTCTCGCCGATAACCACGGCATAGGAGGCGATCTGGTCGGCGGTTTCCATGGCCTTGCTCGTTTCACTGAAGCCGGCCCGCAGGTCATGGGTAATCTCCGCCACGTTTTCCGAGGCTATGGCGATATTGGGAATAGCCCGGCCCAGGGCCTCCTGATTTTCTTTCTGGATGATCCCGATGTATTTCACCGCGGCATTCACGTTTCTCATCGTCAGAATCGCATAGCCGCCGACCGCGGCCACTATCATAAACATGATCAGCAGCCCCAATTGACTGTAGGTGATATATCCTTCCATGAGGTTTTCCTTTTACTCGGGTGTCAGCTCGCTTTCGGATTTGATTTTTCGGCTTTTCCGGTTGGCTCCTGAAGTGGCTCCTTGGCCGCATCGTCACATTTTGCACCGGCGGTGCAGAGGCAAGCTCCTTTTTCCTCAATGGCCTGGACCAGGCGATGACCATTGCTAGAGACATTGTCTTTGATTTTTTCCCAGGCTTCGCTGCCGCGCCGGCTCACATTCTCACGGGTATCTTTTCCCGCCCGGGGAGCGAAAAGAACCCCGGCCACCGCACCGACCGTGCAGCCGATGGAAACTCCGAGCGCGAGTATTCCGGCTTTGTTTCGTCGTGCGGCTTTCTCACGGTCACTTCGGGCAGGGCGCACCTGATCAATAAAATTCCTGATAATCATGAATGTATCCTTCTGGATTGGTTAGTTATTGACTTATCTTGAAGTTCTCCCCGCCTCAAGCCCATCACTGCCGGCGGGTTTAGTGTTCCGTCAGCCGTTATTAAAGCAACAGTCGTGCCGCCGCCGATGAGAACTCCTTTAATAAAAATAATTATTTATAATCAATTATTTATAAAATATATGTGCATTAAGGAGCCACTCCCGCACAATAAGAGTGTTGCACGCAACAGAAACGTTACACTTATTCCTGTTGCATGTTACACTTCAATAAAATGTTGGGAGATTTTCTTGGCAGAAACCAGGCAAAAATTGGTGAGGTGTAACAGGTGACAGACCGGATATCGGCGGAAGAGCCCTTGGCAGGACTACGCCGCCAGGCAGAAATGAGCGGCAGCAAAAGCGGATCCGGCACGAGTCGCACAACATCCGAGCAGGACAGTTTGGTCCACGACCTCCAGGTGCATCAGATCGAGTTGGAGATACAGAATGAAGAACTCTACAAAACTCAGGAGTTGCTCAGCGAAAGCCTGGAAAAATATGCCGATCTCTACAACTTTGCACCGGTCGGTTACATTACCTTGGGTAGAGATGGGCTCATTGTTGAAACAAACCTCACTTTTTCCAGTCTGATTGATCGGGAAAAGGCTCGCCTGATCAATGCCCCCCTTGAGTTGTATGTCGCCGCAGATGACCGCCGCAGGTTTCAGGCTCACCTCGAGCAGGTTTTCACCTCCCATGAACGGCAGAGTTGTGAACTTCGTGTGGAAAAACCCCATGGCCCGCAGCTGTATATCCAATTACACAGCACCCTGGCGGTGCACAATGGGGACCGGCCTGTGTTGTGCAGGACTTCAGTGACGGATATTTCGGCCCGAAGTGATATCGAAAAAGAACTCGTCAAGATCCATGAGGAAATGGAAAAAAGAGTGGACGGGCGCACCGCAGAACTCTATGTCGGAGAAAGGAAATTTCGGAAACTTTCCCAGGAATTTCACGCGCTGCTGAATGCCATTACCGACACCTTGATCCTGTTTTCTCCCGAGATGAAGGTATTGTGGACCAACAGCGAAAGTGCCGGGTGTCTGCCTGAAAGGGAAGCCGACCCAATCGGACAATATTGTTATACGTTGATGCATGATCGTGCCGCTCTGGCGCTCGACTGTCCGATACCTGGAAAGTGTGGGGGACGACGAGTTGGAACTCAGGCAGCAGAGGCCTTCATGACAGCAAAGAAGAAAATCCAAGGTGGACAACGCCAGCACTAAACCAAGCCGAACAGCCGAAGTCCACCCTGCAAAAGATTTAATCCGAGATTTGAACCTGCTGTGGCCAAAATCTACTCAGACAACCAGATCAACCTGTTACACAACGGCGACGTTTATTTTTCAGTGCTTGAGGAGGATGGGCCACTATGCCTCGCGTGCTCTCTTCGGCAGTTTCCTCAATGCCGGGATCGAGGTCTATGAATACACCAGAGCATTCTGCACGCAAAGGTCGCGGTGATCGATGAACATTGGGCGACGGTGGGCTCCTCGAATCTCGACCCATTCAGTCTGTTGATTGCCCTTGAGGCAAATATCGGTGTTGATGATCAGAATTTTACCATGCTGTTGGGCGGCAAGTTGTCGGTATCGCGAATCGATCGCACGGTGAAACTCGATATCTCTTCAGAGACCCGTAATGGGCGCATATTCAGGCTCAAACGGTTGGGGATGGCGGATATTAACCATCACGATCAGTTCGGAGCTGAAGGAGAAGTCGCAAGGCTAAGCCGGGATGGATGAGTGGAATTTCTCGCCACCATCAAGTACCAGGTAGCGCCACGCTCAGAAATGAACCTGAATGCGATTTTGTCCTGTGATGCAGGGGAGAAGTCGGGAAGTAAGAACCTCCTTGTACTGTCTCAATCGGATTTGCCCGGTTGAAGATGCGCCACTTCCTCCAGGAAGATCAGGTAAAGAGGCGCCTCGGGTGTCGGAGTTGGACCGGTAACCACCTTCATTATAGTCAGATTGACAGTAATGAAGACACCATTGGCATTAACCCGCAGGCCGTTGCGCCGCACAACTTCCCCTGACGTCGTTGCTCTGTTCAGAGCTGAGGTCAATTCGTCTCGCAATCCTTCACGGGCCATCAGCAGGATGTTGTTGACTGCAGCTTCACCGAGGTTCGTTTCCAGATACATTCCGGTGCGGCCATGGAGATAGAGTATGTCGCCGCGGCCATTGACGAGTGCACCGGTGGGGGCTGCCAGTTGCAGGAGTGTCCGTTCGGTCAGCTCGCGCAGCGTCAGTTTTCCAGGACCTGCTCTTTTCTCGAAAAGCTGTGGCTGTGTTCTGTCTCTCACATTCGGCGAAATCGCCTGATTGGCATTTTCCGCCGTTGGCAGCTGGACCAGGGAATATTGAGTATAATTGCTGAAGGCATGGGCCACATAAGCCATGAGCTGGGCGGGCATCTCTGCCGGCGGCAGCTGGAAATCAACCAGGCCGGTGGCGATGGCGCTGCACGGCATGCTATTGTAGTCAGTAGACTCGGGGGCCTGGGCCATAGTCATGCCACCTTCACCTTTGATCGCCCGAACCCCCAAAGTGCCGTCGCTGCCAGTGCCGGAAAGGACAATGCCGATAGCCCGCTCGTGCTGGTCCCGGGCAAGCGATCTAAAGAAAGAATCGATGGGCAGTTGTTGACCGCGAGGGGCGGAAGGTTCATGCAAACGCAGTGTGCCGTCCTGAAAAGTCATGTCTCGGCCCGGCGGAATGATATAGATACAGTTGATTTTCACCTGCATCCCGTCCTCGACCTCGGAAACCTGCATAGGGGTGTAGCGCTGAATGAGGCCGGTGAGGATATTTTTATGGTCAGGTGCCAGATGCTGGACCAGGACAAAGGCCATGCCCGGTTCGGTGTAGGTCGGCATACCGGAGAAGAAGGCTTCAAAGGCTGCGAGTCCTCCGGCCGAGGCACCGATGCCGACAATGGGAAAATGTATCGACTGGTTTTCCGAACGTGTTCTTCTGCTTGCCGAAGCCGGCGAACCGTCCTTTCCCTTGGCCGTCAATAGCCTCATCGTCTTGCTGAAAGGCGCTTTTTTGTTCTTCTCTCCAAGATTGATTGGAATGAAACTCATCGCGTGAACCTGAGAGACTACTTTTTAGGTCCCAGCAAGGGTGTATCTTTCTGTTGCTTTTCCTGTTTGTTCTTTTCTTTTTGTTTGTGCTTCTCGACGTTTTGCTTTTCGCTTTTTTGCTTGTCTTTCTTACCGCCTTTATCTCCCATGGTCATGCTCCTTTCTAAGTTTTACTCTGTTCGGCCGGACGCCTGCTCTATCTCTATCTGAGGAGCAATCATTGTGCCTGTTTGAGCTCACTCATGATCACATCGTCTATTGTCCTGCTTTATAAGCTGAATTCTCCGAGAGAATAGTAACGTAAGGGTGTAAACAATGCGACGATACCGGTCATATATGGCCAAGTGGTCAGATATGACCTTGACCGGCACCGAGGGTTGGGCAGTCATTTGCCGTGGTATTGAATCATCTCCTGCACGCTGTTAGGTGTGATAAGATTTACTGAGGAATGCAATGAGAAGAAAAAATGAAAGCTCGGGGATTGGTGCTAAGGTGTCGGCCGTATGGGCCTGCTTGGGATAGTCTTGGATAAGTGAAATAACTTACTGTTTTTGTATATTGAGCTTGCGCATACGGGCGCGCAAAGTGCTGCGGTCGAGACCAAGAATTTCCGCTGCACTGTTTTTCCCGCTCACTTTCCACTGCGTCTGTTCAAGTACCTGAAAAATATAGTCTCGCTCAACTGCCTCCAAGGTTTTTGAGCTTGCCGTTACATCCCTGGCCGGTTTTTTGAGCTCATCGACCAGTCTCAGCTTATAACCCGACGAGTTGATTACCGCTCGTTCCAGGACGTTTTCAAGTTCCCGGATATTTCCCGGCCAGTGATAATCCTGCAGAGCATTCATAACACCGGCAGGAATGATTTCAATAGCTTTGCCCATCCGTTTGGCTATCTTCTTGACATAGAAATCAACGAGTTGCGGTATATCTTCCAGACGATCCCGGAGAGGTGGCATGGTAATCGGAAAGACATTCAATCGGTACCAGAGATCCTCGCGGAAATTGCCGTTGCCAACTTCTGCTTCCAGATTGCGGTTGGTTGCTGCAATGATCCGGGTATCCACTCTCATCGTACGGGAGCTGCCGAGTCTTTCAAACTCCCCATCCTGAATAACTCTTAAAAGTTTCGCCTGCAGATCGAGGGGCAGTTCTCCTATTTCGTCAAGAAAAAGGGTTGCGCCGTCCGCGACCTCGAACCGCCCGAGGTGGCGGGAGTGGGAGCCGGTGAAAGCCCCTTTTTCATGCCCGAACAGCTC
>MGTI01000231.1 GCA_001799365.1 Desulfobacterales bacterium GWB2_56_26
AGCTTTCAGCAGGGCATTGCGCATCCAGCGGACAAAGCCGGCGATATAGCCTTCCTCGTTTTTGCTGACATCCTTTTCCAGCCAGCCCATGTCGGAGAAGAGCGAGAGATTCCAGAGGGAGCCGCCGAGACCCTCGTGGAGGAGGGCCATCTCCGCCTGCTGAATGGTGAGAATACCACCGGTCTCCATATCCCTGGTGAAAAAGGTGACGTTGCCATCCTGGGAAGCGACGATGGAGATCGCCCCCGGCTGATCGTAGGCAAACTGGGCCGCCGAAATATGGCGGGTACCTGTCAGGCTAGAGAACGGATGGACGCCCATGCTGTGGCCCTCGAAGGGCTCGATGACGGAGAGGCTGGTGGCAATGGTCCTGGTATCGATGGTCTCGATCTTGGCCCCGAAACAGTAAACATAGCGGTCAAAGGTCATGACCAGGGCGCCGTCGACCGCCGTGAGGCGAGCGATCCTGGTACACTGCTGCTGCACCTGCTGCCAGTTGCGCAGCCAGTCTTTTTTCAGCGTCAGGTTCATGTCCCGGACGATGCGCAGGAGATTCTCGTTATCCGCCAGTTCGGTCCGCGACGGGGTCGACAACATGGCGTCCGGATCGAGGAAACTGGCCCCGCCGGTGTAGTGGATAGGGGCCTTGATCGATTTTTTCCAGTTCATGTCCTCCGGCACGATCAGGACCGTTCCGCCGCGCCCGTGGGTGCGCATCTGCTGGGCGATCTTGAGGATGGCATTGTAGCGGAAAAGATTGACCAGCGAGATATCGGTGGTGTGGGCCTGGGCCGCAATCTTCGGCATGACGGTGTGCAGAAAACTGCGGGAATCGATAAAAACCGCCCGGTTGGCGGTGAGTGCGGCAATGGTCCGGCCGCTGTACATGATAAGGATACGTCCCGGCCCGAGAATCTTGATGAGCAGGTCCGAGGCGATGGCCGTCTCGTAGGAGATGGTGGTAAAGCCCCAGATTTTCAGCTGCCCCGCCTCGTCCGGCCAGACCCCGATATCGGCCCGTGGGTCTTCCAGGGCCGGACCCAGCTTGACAATGGTTCGGGCAGTCAATTCGATATGGGTGTCGAAATGAAAGGTATCGGTAATATGGTCGGGCTGGCGCAGGAGCAGCGAGGCGGTGACCGAATACCCTTCCTCGGTGGCGTAACTCGCCCAGTGGGCCACATTGATCATTTCGGCCAGATGTTCGGGAGACGGCGCATTGCCGACCAGGAACACATCGCCGAGCGCCGAATGGGGGGCGAGGACTTCCTTTGAACCACTGATGCGATCGGAAAGTTCCTGGACAAACTGCGGACTGAGCTGGAAGGCGGGACTATGCATAGTATTTCTTCATTACCGGGGGGTCTTGATCTCAGAGCATCTTGTGGGGCACTGTACCACACTTATAAATTTGCTTGCCGATTTTTCACCCTTAACCTGGTTTTTTCGGCATCGCCCGAGGGCAGGCCAGGAACCCGGAAAGTCCTCCGGTGCCTGTTGCGGTGCAGTCACAGACACCTGCCCGACAATTGACGACTTCCAATCGCTCAATTTTGCGATCAAATCCGGGGATCATCGGCCAATCTTCCTGAAGCAACTGGACTTTTCCGGACGCGGGGTTATATACTTAAGTAATCTCCAACAGATAAAATTTACGATGAAGAACCATATCGACATTTCGCGCACGACAAGGATCGACCGACCGCCGCCCAGCTCATAACCAAAAGCCTTTTTCAGGGGGTCATCATGAAAAAACGAATAAAGGATATTCTCCAGCCTGAACTATTCGCAGTCCCCCCCGATACTCCCGCATCCCTGGTTATGGATATCATGCGGGAAAAAAACATCAGCTGCATTGTCATCACCGAAGACGACAAACCGATCGGGATTTTCACCGAGCGGGATATCGTCCGCTGCATCGGCCGGTCGGATCCGGATTTTGCCGCCTGCACCATCGCCCTGGTGATGACCCGCGATGTCCACTCCATCACTCCCGAGACGATGCTGTATGAGGCCTTCAGCGTGCTCACCGAAAACCACATTCGCCATCTGGTGGTCGTCGGTCCCGACCAAAAAGCGCTGGGAGTCATCACCCAGTCGGACCTGCTCGACCACTTCGAATACGACTATCTGGAGAAAGGCTGTACGGTCGGTCAGATCATGAATAAAGGCATCGTCACCGCCGATCCTTATGACGCCGTCTCCCGTGCGGCCAAGGCCATGGCCGATGGAGCTTTAAGTTTCCTCATCGTCTGTCGGCAACTCCAGCCGCTCGGTGTGATCACCGAACGCGATATGGCCCGTTTTGCCGCGGAAGGCATGGACTTGGAGAGCACGGTGACCCAGGATGTGATGAGCACCCCGGTTCAGACCGCCTTTGCCGACCAGCCCGCCTTCAAGGCCGCGGAAAAGATGCACGAATACGACATCCGCCATCTGGTGGTGGTCAACGGTGCGGGTAAGGCCATCGGGGTCGTGACGCAGACCGATCTGGTCCGCGGCCTGGAACACACCTTCATCGAAACGCTGCGAATCGTCGCCAGGGAGCAGGCTGACGAACTGGCGAAAACCCGACTCCAGCTGGCGGAAAAGACCCTCTGCCTCGATGCCATCCTCAACTCCGCCATCAATGCGGGTATAGCGATCACCGATCCCGAACTGCGCGTCTCCCACCTGACCCACTCCGCCGAATTCATCCTCGGCATCACCGCGGACGAGGTAGTGGGCAAGGACATCCGAACCCTGGTCGAGCACCGAAACATCCCTTACGGCCGACTCGAACAGGCGGTAGACAGAATCAAAACCGGGGATACCTATACCTTCACCATGCAGCGCCGGGAAAACAATCTGGCGAGAATCATCCAGGCGACCCTCTCGGGCATCTTCGACCACGATACCCTGGCCGGATTTCTGCTCATCCTCGACGACGTCACCGAAAAACGGATCACCGAAGAAACCATGCACCGGCTGGCCTACTACGACGCCCTGACCGGCCTGGCCAATCGGTCGATGTTCAGCGACAAGCTGAAATCGGAACTCGCCCGCTCCCGCCGCAACGACACCCCTTTCGCTCTCCTTCTCATCGATGTGGACAACTTCAGAAGCGTCAACACCACCCTCAGTCACCAGGCCGGCGATCGGCTGCTGCGTGAAATCGCCCGGAGAATTGACGGCCTGCTGCGCGAGAGCGACACCGTCGCGAGACTGGGCAGCGATGAATTCTGCATCATCCTGGTCAGTACCGGGACTACCGGCGACGCCCTTACCGTAGCCAATAAGATCGTGAAACAGCTCTCGCCTGCCTACGATCTGAACGGCACCACCCTGGCTGTCAACTTCAGCCTCGGGGTGGCGATGTATCCCATGCATGGCGAAGATGAAGAGACGCTGCTGAGAAATGCCGGCATGGCCATTAACCAGGCAAAAAGTGAGGGAAAAACCAACAGGGAGTCGAATATCGTCGTGGCGTAGGAGTCTGTCGGATTATAGCAATTTTTTCTCAGATCAAGGCAAACTCGAAAAAATTACCGGAGGCATATACTTAATATTCCGAGGATAATTTTTTCGAGTTTAACGAAGAGATGGGAGGAAAGGGCATAATCCGACAGGCTCCTAGGGAACTCCTCCGGTAAGTCATCGCCCCCACAGGACGATCATTTGTGACCGCACCCGTATCATTCCGACCTCAGAGCCTCGACCGGATCGAGGAGAGCCGCCTGGCGCGCCGGCAGGATGCCGGCGACAATGCCGATCGTCATGGCGAGCAGTTCGGCGAGCACCACGAAACTCCACGGCGTGTGAACGGGAAGGAGCGGCACGAAGGCATGAACGAGCCAGGCGATGGAGGCGCCGGCTACAAGTCCCGCGGTACCGCCGAGTCCCGCCAGCACCGTGCCTTCCAGGAGAAAGAGCAGCAGGATGTGGTTCCGGGTGGCGCCCAAGGCCCGCAGCAGGCCGATCTCCGCGGTCCGTTCGCGCACGGCGATGGTCATGATGGTGAAGATGCCGACGCTGCCGACCAGCAGCGAGATGCCCCCCAGGGCGCCCACTGCCACGGTCAGCATGTCGAGCACTGAGCCGAGCACGTCGAGCATCTGCTGCTGGGTGGTGATGGTGAAATCCTCCTGGCCGTGCCGATTGATGAGGATGCGGCGGATGGCTGCCACCACCTCGGCAGGCTTATAACCGCTCCGGTAGAGGACATCGACCTCCATCAACCCCTCCCGGTCGAACAGATCGAGCGCCCGCACCGCCGGGATATAGACGGTGTCATCCATGTCGAAGCCAAGAACCTGGCCCTTCGACTCCATAACCCCGATAACCCGCCCCGGCTGGTTGCCGATCTGGATCCGCCGGCCGAGGGGATTTTCGCCGGGAAACAACTCTTTGGCCACCTTATCCCCCAGCACCACGAAGGGCCGGGCCAGCCGGGGATCGTCAGGCGGCAGGAAGCGGCCGGACCCGACCTGCAGGCGAAAGGCCTTGTCCATCTCCGGCCCGACGCCATAGAGGGTTATGCGGCGGGTCCGGCCGCCCGCGCTCACTTCGACGTTGCCCTGAACCATTGGCACCACCGCTTCCGCCTGGGGCAGGCGGCGCAGGGCGTCGCAGTCCTCAAGCGTCAGGAGCCGCTCCGAACCGAGGATGCCCAAGGGCGTGCCCATAGTGGTCACCTTGCCGGGATTGACAGCGATGAGATTGGTGCCGAACTGAGTGAATTCAGAGATCACGAAGCGTTGCAGCCCCTCGCCCATGGAGGTGAGGAGGATGACCGCGCCGATGCCCACGGCGATCCCGAGACCGGTGAGAAAGGACTGCAGGCGCTTGGCCCGGATCGAGGTGGTGATGAACCTGATCTGGTCGAAAATCCCCATAATCGCTCGCCTTCAGTGTCCGGCCAGGGCCCGGATCGGGTCGAGGCGGGCGGCCCTTCTGGCCGGCAGCAGCGAAAAAATAAAGCCGGTACCAAGAGCAGTGGTCATGGCCGCCGCCACCGCCCAGACGGGCGGCATGGTCTTCAGTTCCGGATAGACCTGAGCGATCCCGAAAGCCCCGGCAAAGCCGAGCATCAGGCCCATCACACCGCCGATGGCCGAAAGGAGCAGGGCCTCGCTGACCAGCATCGTCATGATCTTTCCCTGGGTTGCCCCGAGCGCCTTGCACAGACCGATCTCGGCAGTCCGCTGGGCCACCGACATGAGCATCACGTTCATAATGAGAATGCCCGCCACCACCAGGCTGATGGCGGCGATCCCGGCCACCGTCAGCGTCAGCGTCTTGAGGATCTTGTCGAAGGTGGCCAGCACCGAATCCTGGGTGATGATGGTGACATCTTCCTCACCGTGGTGCCGTTTGGCGATGGTCTCGGTAATATGCTTCTTCAGCCGGGGCAGCGTCTCCGGGTCTTTGCCCTCGACCAGGATGCGGAAAAGGCCGCTAGTATTGTACAGCATCTGAGCAAAGGCCACGGGCACGATCACCAGTTCCTGGGTGTCGAAGCCGAGCGACCTGCCCTCCGAACCGAGAATGCCGATAACTCGGCAGCGGTAGCCGCCGAGCCGGATCAGCTCGCCCAGGGCGGACTCGCGGCCGAACAATTCCTGATGAACCTTTGGTCCGATGACGCAGACCGGCCGGGCGATATCCCAATCCTCCTCGGGGAGGAAAGTGCCGAGGGCAATCTCCAGATGATGGATATCGAGAAAGGAGGTGGTCGAGCCGAGCACCGGCACCTGCCGTTCCCTGCCCTGCCGGACCGCATGCAGCTCGCCGATATTCAGCGGCGCGACTCTTGCCACCAATTCGCTCCGCGACAGCGCCTGGGCATCCTCCAGGGTGAGGTCACGCGGCGTTTCACCGACGAGGGTCGCCGGGGTGTTTGACGCGGTTTCCGCCCGGCCGGGGATGATGATGACCAGATTGGTGCCGAGCGAGGCAAACTGATCGACGATGTAGAGCCTGGCGCCGTTACCGATACCGGTGAGCAGCACCACCGCCGCGACGCCGATGCTCATGGCCAGCAGCATGAGCAGGGTGCGCACCCGATTGCTGCCAAGACTCATCAGGCCGAAGCGCAGGATATCGAGGGGCCGCATATTTCACCCCCCGCTGTCGGCGGCAAGGCGCCCGTCCACCACCCGGATGCGGCGGCGGGCCCGGTTGCCGATCTCCGGGTCGTGGGTCACCACCACCAGGGTCTGGCCTTCGGCGTTCAGCCGTTCGAGCAGGTCGATGATTTCCGCCCCGCTGCTGCGGTCGAGATTGCCGGTGGGTTCGTCGGCCAGGAGCACCGCCGGCCGGTTGATCACCGCCCGGGCGATGGCCACCCGCTGGCGCTGGCCGCCGGACAGCTCGTCCGGTTTATGGTGTTGCCGGTTACTGAGGCCGAAGCTGTCGATGAGCGGGGCGCTGCGCTCGTGGCGTTCGCGCGCGGCAACTCCCGCCAGCATCAACGGCAATTCGATATTCTCTTCGGCGGTCAGCCGGGCAATGAGATGGAAAAACTGGAAGATGAAGCCGATCTTCTTGCTGCGGGTGGCCGCCAGCTGTTTATCGTCGAGGCTCGTCACGTCGCGGCCTTCCAACATGTAGGTGCCGCTGTTCGGGGTGTCGAGCAGACCAATGATGTTCAGCAGCGTCGATTTCCCCGAGCCGGACGGACCCATGATCGACAGGTATTCGCCCGCGCCGATGGCAAGCGAAACATGGTCCATGGCCCGGACTTCCTGGCCGCCGACGGTGAAGGTCCGGCTGATGTCGCGGAGTTCAATCATTTCTTCGCCGCCGGCTCGTCTGTGCCGTCGCTCTCGACCACCGCGGCCACCCCGCCCGCCAAGCCCTCCCGGTCGATGGTCGTCACCACCTGCTCGCCTGCCGCCACCCCTTCCCGGATCTCGGTGAACTGCCAGTTGCCGAGCCCGGTTTTCACCTTGCGGTATTGCAGGCGACCGGTAGCCGAATCGAAAACATAGACATGGCCGTCCTTCAGCAGCGATTCGCTGGCGACCCGTACCACCTGCGGCCGCGATTCGAGGATGATTTCGACATCGGCACTGTAACCGACCAAAAGGTTGAGGTCCTTCATCGATTCCGAAAAATCGACCTCCACCTCGACGGTGCGGGCCTGTTTCGCCTGCTCCAGCACGTAGGGCGACACCGCCCGGGTCGTGCCCATGAAGGTTTTTTCCGGGAAGGCATCAAGGGTGATGCGGGTGGTCAGCTGCGGCCTTATCTGGGCGGCATCGATTTCATCGATCGGTGCTGCTACATAGAGGGATTCCAGGTTAATGAGGTCGACCACCGGCAGGGTAGCGATGCCGGGCGGCGAAGGGGTGATGAATTCGCCGATCTCGCCGTTGACCTCGGCCACGATCCCGGCAAAAGGTGCGGCGATGATGGTCCGCTCGACCATCGCCGCCGCCGCATCGATCCGGGCAAGACTCACCGCTTTCTGGGCTTCGGCGGCACGGCAGGCGGCCCTTTTGGCGGCGGCGGTCGACACGGCCTCTTCGTAGCTCGACTCGGAGGTCGACTTGTTCTTGCGCAGCTCGATCTGCCGCTCGGCCTGACGGCCGGCATAATCGGCCAAAAGGCAGGTCTCGCGGGCGGAGGCCTCAGTCACCGCCGCCTGCTGCCGGGCAAGATCCAGTTCCGCGGTGAGATCCTTGTTCCACAGGGTGATCAGCAGTTGCCCGGCCTCGACTGTATCCCCTTTCTCAACCCCGAGGATGGCAATCCGCCCGCCGACCGCAGGCGCCAGCATCGCCCTGCGCCTGGCCTTGACGGAACCCGCGCGGGTATTGGCCACCGTCGCTTCCACCGTGCCGACGTCGGCCGTTTTCACCGAGACGGTTATCGGCTTTTCGCGGCTGAGATAGAGATAGCCGAAGTAGCCGCCGGCCGACAGCAGGACAAGAATGAAGAGGAGACGTTTCACGGGCGTAATTTCTTGAAGAGGATGAGAGTTATGGCACCTAGCGGAAAAAATTTCCGCCATGCCGGAGCCAGGGAGGTACGGCACGCTACTCGATTCAAGTTATAGGTCAATCTCGACAAACCTTCAAGATTTTCATTGGTTCCAAGGTCCCCTATCAATCTTGATGTTCCCACCAATGAAGTAATGAAGAGTAAAAAAAATTTGTCGCGGCTATTTCTATGAAGTACCATTATCTTGTGTTTTGCTCCTTTCCAACCACGGGCACATCAACACGCCCAACCATTGCCCAACCACTATGAGGTGTGGCATGGACAACCCGATCCAACCTGCCGGAGCAGCAATTCTCTCGCCGATTGCCGAGGCGGTTCACGCCGAAACGGCCGTCATCCTGACCAAACTGCAGGAGGAGACGGCTGCCCGGCTGCTGGCCGAGCAGGAACTCCACCTCACGCGGCAGAAACTCGAAGAAAAGATTCGCGAGGAGAGCAAAAAAAATCGCGAGAGTGCAAGAAGATATGAAAAGCTGGTGAAAGAGAATCTCTCCGAGATCCACCAGGCGGAACAGAACTACAGGAATCTCTTCTCCAAGATGCTCAATGGCTTTGCCCTGCACGAGATCATCTGCCGGGACGGCCAACCGGTCGACTACCGATTCTTAAGCGTCAATCCGGCCTTCGAGGCCCTTACCGGAATGAAGGCCGAAGATCTGATCGGCAAAACCGTGCTTGAGGTGCTGCCGGATACCGAACCCTCCTGGATCGATACCTACGGCCAGGTGGCGCTCACCGGCCGGCCGATCTCCTTTGAGAGATATACGGCTCCGCTCGACCAATATTTCGAAGTGGCGGCCTATTGCCCGGCCCCGGGCCAGTTCGCCTGCATCTTCCAGGACATCACCCCCCGCAAGAAAGCCGATGTGGAAAAATCCCTCCTGGAAAAACAGCTCCGCCGGCGTCACAAGATGGAAGCGATCGGCACGCTCGCCGGCGGCATCGCCCACGATTTCAATAACATCCTTGCGGCAATTCTTGGCTATGCCGATATGGCCATGGAAGATCTGCCGCCTTGGAGCCAGGCCAGAAATCACTTACAGGAGGTGACAAAGGCCGGCAACCGGGCCAAGGAGCTGGTCAAACAGATTCTTGCTTTTTCCCGCAAGGAAGAACAGCACCGCGAACCGATCAGCCTGAACACCCTGGTCCAGGAGGTCGTGGTTTTCCTTCGATCGACCATCCCCACCACCATCGATATCCTGCTCGATCTGAACCCGAACTGCGGCCCGATTCTCGCCGACCAGACCCAGATCCACCAGGTTCTCATGAATATCTGCACCAATGGTGCCCAGGCCATGGCTGCTGAAGGCGGCACCCTCTCCCTCTGTCTGCGGGAAGTGACACCGACTGTGGAGGAACTCGACCAGACGGGCGGCCGTCTGCCCGCAGGGCTGCAGGTGCGACTCGATATCGCCGATACCGGCCCCGGCATCAGCGACGAGCATCTCGACCGGATCTTCGATCCCTATTTTACTACCAAGGAATTCGGTACAGGAACCGGCATGGGGCTGGCCGTGGTCCATGGCATCGTGAAAAATCACGACGGCACGATCAGGGTCTCGAAAAATCTGCCGAAGGGCACGTGTTTTTCCTTATACTTTCCCCGGACGGAGGAGCAAATCAGGCCGCCAGCCGTAGCTGATGCCCCGTGCGGCCCGGGCCAGGAACGGCTGCTGGTGGTCGACGACGATCCCAGCATTGCCAGGATGCTGCAGATCTTTCTGGACAAACAGGGATACACCACGACAATTCTCGGCAGCAGCAGAAAGGCCCTGGAGATCTTCCGGACCAAGCCCCAGGCCTTCGACCTGATCATTACCGATCAGACCATGCCCGATATGACCGGCGAGGAGCTGGCGGCAAAAATCCTCGCGCTGCGATCCGACATCCCGATCGTTCTCTGTACCGGGCACAGTACCATGATCGACGAAGAGAGGGCCCGGCTGCAAGGCATCAAGGCCTACCATATGAAACCAGTCGCTCTGAAAGATCTGGCCGCCACGGTTCGCCGGCTGCTCGACGAAGGGTAAAATACGAGGACTGAGGACTCAGGACTGAGGACAGAATTCGCTCAGTCCCCAGTCCTCATAGCTCAGTCCTTACGACGAAGAAAGGCCTCGTAAAGGGCGCGGACCGCATTTTCATAATCGCCCGCCGAGACGCCAATGATGATATTCATCTCCGAGGCGCCCTGATTGATGATCCGGACGTTGATCCCGGCATCCTTCAGCGCG
>MGTI01000232.1 GCA_001799365.1 Desulfobacterales bacterium GWB2_56_26
GGACGAGACGAATACGTTCGCTGTTCTCCATAAATTTTGTGATTGCATCCTCACCGTCTTCTGCCGTGATAACCTCGTAGCCGAAAGAGGAAAGCGTTATCCTGATGAATTTCCTTAAAGATGCCTCGTCTTCGGCCACCAGGACAGTCTCCTTTCCCCCTCTGACGTGGACGGCGGTCCCCTTTTTCTCGTTCGCGGATGTCACTTCCTCACAGAGGGGCAGGAATATTTTGAATTCCGTGCCTTGCCCGACCTCGCTGTAGACCTTTATATATCCGCTATGATGCTTTATTATGCCGTAGGAAATTGCCAGACCAAGTCCTGTCCCTTCGCCAATGCCTTTGGTGGTAAAAAAAGGTTCGAATATCTTCCTCTGCGTTTCCGCATCCATCCCGTCTCCGGTATCGGTAACCGTGATGCATGCATACACTCCGGGCTTGCCGTATCCAAACGCTTCAACAAAGCCCTCATCCATTTCCCTAAGTCCCGTGCCGATCGTCAGCCGTCCGCCATCCGGCATGGCGTCCCTGGCATTGGTGGCAAGGTTGATCAGAACCTGCTCCATCTGCCCGGCGTCTGCCAGCACTGTCAAGGGCCGCTCCGCAAGGTCCAGATTGAAATCAGTACTCTCTCGGACGATCTGGTGAAGCATTTTGTGCAGGCCGAGAATAAGATCATTGAGATTAACGGGATGTACTTCAACGATTTGTTTTCTGCTGAAGACAAGCAGCCTTTTGGTGAGGTCCACCGCCCTATTGGCGGCGGTAAGCACCTCCTGCATATCTTCCTGTGCAGGGCTCCCGGCCTTCAGACCCTCCATAACCATGGTGCCATAGCCAAGCACCACATTAAGGATATTATTGAAATCATGGGCAATCCCTCCTGCCAGGGTGCCGACTGCCTCCATCTTCTGGGAGTGGCGGAGCTGGGCTTCAAGGTTTTTTTGCTCGGTAAGGTCCCTTACCACCTCCACGCCTGCCACGATATTCCCGTCTATATCCCGTAATGCTGATCCAGTGATTTCGACATACACTGGCCCCTCGGGGGTAGTCAAAGTCCGCTCGGTCTTGTGAATACCTCCCTCTTTAAATGCCATCGCGACAGGGCAGTCATGGCAAACATGGTCTTTTTTTTCAATTGCCATGTAGCAGTGCTCGCCTGTATGGTCGCCCATTAAATCTTTCTGAAATTGATTCTGGTAGAGAATGTTAAATTCGGTATCCATCATGCTGAGTCCTTGCCCCATTGAGGCAAGGATGGTGTCCGACATGGCTTTTTCGTTATAGGCTGCTTTTAACGCCACCTGCAAATCAATCACCGCCTGCTTTTTTTTCGTAATGTTTTCGAATACGGTGATAAAATGGTCTTTTTCATGACTGTAGACAGAGACATCGCGCCATCCACCAAACGACTCTGAATAGGTCTCAAAGCGTTCCGGCTTACCGGTCGAAATAACCCTGCCATACACGCTCAATAACTCCGGGTCTGCCTCATGAATACCGGGAATTACCTCGCTGACCTTTTTCCCTGTCACTTTCGTAAGCCCGGTCAGACGTGCAAATGCCTCATTGACCTGGAGAAAAATATAGTCGTGCGGCATGTCACCCTGATACAGCATTTGGCAATAGGCGACGCCTTCAAGCATATTGGTGAATAAATAACGATATCGTTCCTCGCTCTGCCGCAGCGCCGATTCCGCCTCCGCCTGAGTTCTACGCTGCCTGATAGCGGCGATGCCATACGACAGATCAGCGGACAAATCACTGAGCAGTCGCATCTCGTCTTCGGGAAACTGGTGTTGATGTTTGGAGTAAATGTTGAGAGAACCGAAGGCCTTGCCCTTTTCCAGAAGAGGAACACTGATCGCTGCGGCAAATCCAAGCTTGACGGCCTTCTCTCGCCAGGGTGCAAATGAGGGGCTATCTTTGATGGTATGAAAGACGGAAGTTTCACCTGTTCTTATGGCCGTTCCGACAGGCCCGCGGCCGCGTGTCGTATCCGCCCAGGTGATGTTGGCTGCATCGAGATAGCCCTGGTCAAGACCTGCGTGGGCCACCGGCCGAACGGTTTTGCCTTCATCCTGCTCGGCAAATCCGATCCAGACCAGGGCATGGCCGCAGGTTTCGACAATTATCCGGCAGACTTCACTCAGATACATGGCCTCATCATCGGCACGTATCATGGCCTTGCTGCTCTTGCTGCGCGCCAGCAAAGTCCGGTTCAGCCTCTCTATATCTTCTTCTTTCCTCTTCCGTTCAGAGACATCGCGGATATTGCATTGTGCTAATTCTGCCCTGTCGACCAAATAGATGTCCGCGTAGATATTTTCCCCGGAACTGGTTGTTACCGGAACATCGCTGTAGTTAAGAATGCCCTGCCTGTCCAGAGATTGCATGATCTTCGGAAAATCACTGGTGTCGAGTGAAATGCCGAGATCCGGCAGCTTTTTCCCGAGGTAATCCTGCTCGGAATACCCCAACATGGTCTCGGCGGCAGGATTGGCCTGCATAATATGGCCCTCATGTTTTTCGAGAAGCACTATCCCATCGCTTGCGGTCTCAAAAACACGCTTGTAGAGCTTTTCAGATTCGGCGAGCAAATCTTCCAGTCGCTTACGCTCGGTAATGTCCTCGATGGCCAGGAGAATGATCCGCTCTTTCCCCAGCTTCCGCTCAATTTGCCGAGCATTTAAGAGCATTGTCCGCCGGCCGATGGTGTTAAAATCGTGTTCAACCTCATAGTCGTCAAAGCTGGTCTTTTGGGGAAGGATGGTTTCCAGCAGTTCGCGCAGCTTGGGGATATCCCACTGTTTATCGCCCAGGTCATAGATAAGCTGTCCTACGGTCTCTTTAGGGGTTACCTTGAAGAAGGTATAGAAGGAACGGCTGGCAGTAACCACCCTGAAATCCTGATCCAGGGAAATTAAGGGTTCACGCACAGTGTTGATGACGCTCTCGAAGTATTCATTGGATTGTGTCAGGATCTTTCCCTCTATCATTATCCGCCTCTTTTTTTTCTATCTGGTCATGCTGGTGTGTATTCGTTGTTCCTTCCAGCGAGGTACGAACTACTAGTGTTTACTTGCATAAATTTGGGATAGTATCTCTCAATTGTCAGCCTTTGACTTCTCGCTTGCGCCACACAAAAGGCTTGACCTACGTCCGATGGAGCATCCTTGATCATCAAGAAATCCCAGGTGCAGATTATCCTTGTCCATCGGGATCTATTCGAAAACATGCCGCATTTTCAGGAAGTTCACTTCGAAAAATCGATCGCGCACATAGTCTCGTAGAGGGGATGAAAGCCGCAGGAGATTCCGGCCTTCGTGAAAGTCGGATTGAACAGGTTTTTCCGATGCCCCCGGTTCGGCACCCCATCGTCGATAATCAGATCGATAACTATGGCCCGGGGGGAGTTGGGGCCATATGCAATATTTTCACCGATCGATTTCTGCCGTATGCCCTGGCGTTTGGTCCGTGCCGAGAGCCCCCCGCAACTCTTGCCATCATGGCCGGTAACGCCGGATTTGCTTTGCTCCCGGACGAGCTCTGCGGCAGAGGCGGCAAGCCCTGCCGACCATACCAGCGGAGGGAGCGGCTTGCGGGCGGCGAAGAAATCAATCGCTTCATCAACAGCGGCAACTCCCTCGGTGGTCTCGACGACGACATCCGTTTCAGGAATAAGATAGGAATTATCCTGGAACTGCTTTCGTAACTCGATTAAAAATTCGACATATTTTTGCGGTTCGGTGCGTGCCAGATTGATCTCATCCAGGACGTGTTCGGGCAGGATTTCTTCCAGGGCGGCAGCTGGGGCAACGAGTGTGGCAAGCAGACAAACGGCGACGAGGATAATTTTCGTGCTCATACAATTCATCTCCTTTCGGTGAAAAAGCGGACCCTGCTGTTGTAATTCCCGGAAAGTGAAAAGGTGCTGAGTATTATGGCCCGGTCGATGCTTGACGCATTTTTCTCCATTGCTCTACCAGATCTATCTCTCCGGCAGTCAATTTTTGCGGCAGAATGGCCTCGACTGTGACGTACAGCTCTCCGAACAGATCGTGATGGCTGATATCCGGCATCCCCAGCCCTTTGAGCCTGAATATGCGGCCATTGCGGGTCTCCGGAGGGATATCGAGTTTCACCGTGCGATCGATCCCCGACACCGACAACTTGCCACCCAACAGCATTGTAAAAAGATCCACCTCAACCGTGGTCTTTAAGTCGTTGTTATCACGCTGCATGCGCTCATCGGGTAAAATGTCGATCGTAAGATAGAGATCCCCGGGTGGTCCATCACCGATGCCCGATCCCCCCTGCCCTTTCAACCTGACGCGCGACCCAGTCTTTACTCCGGGAGGGATTTTCGCGTCTATTCTGCGGCCATCTTCCCATTCCAGCATCCGTTTGGCTCCATGAAACGCCTCACCCAGCGTCAGCTGGACCGAATGTTCAAGATCGGTTCCCTGTCGTGATCGTGACTGTCGCCCGGCTCTCCCAAAAAGGTAACTCTCGAAATAATCGGAATTGCCTCCAGCGCCAAAAAACTGTTCAAAATTCTCAGGGTTCACCGACCGATAGGTGTGATTCCTGCCGGCTGACGTCCTCTTGTCCCGATTAAAGTCTGCAGCTTGCCTGTGTTGTTGCCATTGGGGACCAAATTGATCGTATTGCCGTCGCTTCTCAGGATCTGACAGCACTTGATGAGCCTCGTTAATCTCCAAAAACTTCTCTTTGGATGTTTCGTCTTCAGCGTTGACATCAGGATGGTGTCTTCGAGCCAGTTTGCGATATGCTTTCTTGATTTCTTTATCACCCGCTTTGCGGTCCACACCCAAAATGGCGTAGTAATCTTTGTGATCCATGATGTGACCTTTCCAGTGATTTTAATTGTCAGACGCGTGTGAGTCGATGTACTGCCGCGCTCGATACGAGCATTGTCGGCAGCATCATTGCCAACCCCTGGCCGTATTGAAAAAGCCGTCCCTGGCACATCAATCATACCTGCTTCGTAACTGATTCAACCACCCTGCAAATCTTTCTTTTGTCCTCTTGGATAAAATCGTCCCGAACTTTTCCGTATCATAGAGATAGAGGCAATGCCTGATTGAGGTGTAGGGACTGAAGGTCTTATCGGGATTTTCCTTCAGGTAATGGTCGCGATAATCTCTGACGGTTTTCAGCTTCTCAGTCATGCATTTATGAAGATCCGATTTTTGCAGGCCGCTCTCCATTTTCAGAATTTCATGGACAAATTCATCGGCTTTATAATCGTCGAACTCGAAATCCCGGAAAAAATGTCCGGCAATGCGCAGGAAATTAAAGGCGTCCACGGTTCTTGTGCCGTTCGCCGCCTGTCCCGCCGGCTCACCCAGGTCGCCCGGCATCTCACTGATCAAAGGCACCGTCTCCTGCTGCATCAGTTCCGTGGTTGCGTTGCGGATTTCCATAAATTCCCGATCGGCCATCTCAAAGAGGGCGGAGAGAATATTGATCCTGCGCTTGAGAGCGCTCGGAATCGATTTTTTATATTTAATCTTGTGGTCGAGCACACTCCAGGCATCCTGGATCAAGGATCTGATCTGCACTTCGAAGGGATTGTTCGCATACGCCTGATATTTAGGCCGAGAGACCATTTCATCGTTCAAGGCCAAATCCATATGCAGGCTCTTGTAACCGAAGGAATCTTCGCTGCTCTCCATGGACGAAGCTTTGTCGGAAACAGCGAGGATCTTGAAATGTTGCTGCAATATCTCCGACAACAGGGCAATCTGGTCCTGATAGAGGCAAACGATGCGGATGCCGATCATGTCTGAGATGAAATCCTTGATCTCATAAGGCTGTTCATCGGCTTCGAGCCTGTTCTGATACTTTCGGTGAAACTTCTTGATGCACTCCTCTTGGTTCTTGACCCGGCCTTCGACTTTTGTCACCTCATCTAAACCTAACCGCTTGATCAGTGAACCAATGATCCGGATATAGGCGTTTTTGGCAGCAAAAAAATGCTTTCGGTTGCTTTCGTAGTAACTTCTGAAGGTGTTCTTTTCGTGTTCAAAATCCAAAGAGGCCATGGTTTGGCTCCTCCCAATCCATTAGCAGACCAAAATAAGTTGTTATTAAACTCTATTACCGGTGCACCGCGTTTTCCTTATCCTCTTTCCGACCGGTCTTTTCTCGGCGAAGGTCGGTGATGTCGATAAAGGTGATCACCGCCCCTTCGATGACATTCTCCAGGGTTCGGTAGGGCCGGATGC
>MGTI01000233.1 GCA_001799365.1 Desulfobacterales bacterium GWB2_56_26
TTCGGCGGCCGGCTGCGTGAGCAGGTTCGGCGGCCGGCTGCGTGAGCAGGCGGCTTGTTCGCCTCATCGTCAGGACCGCGGCAAACTACTTGATCGGGGTGGATCGGTCAAGAGGAAAAAACGTTGGGGTAATATTTTTGCAGATGATTGGGACGCCAAACAACAAGTAAAGCCGGAAAGCATTGACTCACCTGCTTTCTTCTTTCAGATCCTTGCTGTTTTCGAGTTCCGTTATTTTTTGCGTCAAGGATCTGTTGGTATCCTGGAGATCGACGATCTCCTGCTTCATCCGAGTATACTCCTCTTCACTGACCCAGTTGCCGAAGCCACTTTTCTTATTGGAACACCAGGCCAACAGGCTTAGAGCGAAGTTTTTTTTTAAGTCTGAATACATCTGAGATGCTTGTTCCGGTGATACCATGCCCACAGCGGCAAGAAAGACCCCGACAAGCAGAGCGATACAGAGGCTCAAGCCAACTGCCAGGCCGATGATGAAAAGAATGGCGTTACCGATTCCGGCCAGTACTGAGAAAAAACCTCCACCTTCATTGCCGTTACCAGACGATGCAGCAATCAAAGCCAAAAAGATCACACCACCAAGAACTGCGGCAGATTGGATAAGAGGGGTACGGAACTTGTTGTTTTTCATTGTCTTCTCCTATAGTTAAAAATAAGAATCGTTTTCCGGCATAATGTTTGATATTACCATCTCTTCGGTAAAAAGCAACGTAGTGTCGACATGGGAAAAATCAATCACGCGGCAGAAGAATTATCCTTCTAACAAATTGTAGTGTCAAGATGAATGTGGTGGGAAACGTATGTGACAGGACTACGTTTGACGCAAATGCTGAATACGCGTCAAAAGTGGAGGATGACTGTAATAAATGAAAACTTTGAGTGGGTGTGGAGTGAGGTTAGCCAGGTTTGCTTTGCTGAGCTTTTTCAGACTGGTTATCAGCATGTCGGCTGAGCCGGTGGTCGAACGTGCATATCTGTCCGCTTCAAATTCATGTCTGCGTGACATGACATGAAAGAGAATGGAAACAAGAAGACTGATCGGTGCATAGAGAAATCCAAAAAACACGAGACTTGCGTATACGGAAGGTTCAACGCTAAAGGCTTCGGCAATAGCTGCTGTCTTGAGGAAGATTGAAAGCAGATAAAACATTATCCCGGTCTGCAGGATCGATGCAAGGATCATTTTGGGAATATGGTGCAGCTTGTAGTGGCCCATTTCGTGAGCCAAAACAGCAAGTATCTCACTTTCTTCAAGCTTTTCAAGGAGAGTATCGAAGAAGACAATTTTTTTAAATTTGCCGAAGCCAGTAAAAAAGGCATTCAACTTTCTCGATCTTTTCGAGCCATCCATGGTGTATATACCTTGAATAATAAACTTTTGTTGTCGTGCGTATTCAAGAATGGCGTTGCGCAAATGGCCTTCCGGTAATGGTGTGAATTTGTTGAACAGCGGCAGGATGATGACGGGAGCGAGATATTGCAGGAGGAGGGAAAAGAGCACAACCCCTATCCAACAGAACAGCCATCCCAAAGAACCGGTGTTGAGGAAGAACCAGAATATCGAGGCAAGTAGAGGTCCACCGATAATCACGATAAGGAGGCCGCTCTTCAAGATATCCAGAATAAAGGTTTGAATCGTTGTTTTATTGAAGCCGAAGCGTTCTTCGATGACAAAGGTGAAATATATGGAAAAAGGCAGCTTTACGAAAAACGATAAAAGCAAAAAAAATCCGGTGAAGATCAGTCCGGCAAGGATTTCATCAGCGGAATATCGTCTGGCAAAAAGATCGAGATAGGAGAAGCCATCGAAGGCGATGAAGAGGAGTGTCAGTATCAGCGTATAACTCGATTCGGCGAGAGCAAAAAAGGTTGTAGCTCTGGTATATCTCTGGGACTCAAGATACTCGCGGGGGCTGAGGGTATCGGCAAACTCATCGGGGAGATCGGCCGCTAATGCCCTGACATTCAGGATTGAAACAACAAGTTCCAGAAGATAGGAGGCGCAGATTATAAATACGATTATGAAAAGCCAAAAATTCATGACGACCGGAAGGGAAAAAGCCAACATTCACATTGCGGTGTAAAGTGGATGCTGATAGCAAGACATCCGGAAGCCCAAGATCACAGTTGGCCATTTGGTAAGCGGATGCCGTTTTGGGGAAGTTCTCCTACATCACATGCTGCACAGCAGACGATGCAAACTCAATGAATTGAGAGGGGGCCACTCCCATCACAATCATAATGACTATCAAGAACACGGCAAGTGCATTGTTCATGCCACTTGATTGTATTGTACCGCGGTCCTCCGTATCAGTGCAGAAAGTAACTCTTACAATTGACAGATAGTAATAGATGGCTATCGCCGTATTCACTGCCGCTAAAATAACCAGAACGAGATGCCCCTGACGAAGGGCGCCAAGAAGGAGAAGGAATTTGCCGGTGAAGCCGACAAAAGGCGGAATGCCGGCTAAAGCGAAAAGACCTACGGTCAAGGTAAGAGCCAGCAACGGAGCACGTTTGTGGAGTCCGGTAAAATCGGCTATGGCTACGTTGCCACCCTTATCGGCAATCGAACAGATGACCAGAAAGCAGGCAAGGTTCATAAACACATAGCCCATGATATAGTACATGGCTGTTGAAAAACCGGTAATCTGGAGGGTAAGCAATCCGACCAGGACGAAACCGGCATGGGAAATCCCGGAAAAACCTAAAAGTCTTTTAACATCCTTTTGGATGAGTGCCGAGAGATTGCCGTAAAACATGGAGAGCAGGGCGCAAACGATCAGGATATTGACTATTGCTTCGCCTTCTCCGCTGACAAGACTCACCAGACGGATCAACAGAGCGACTGCAGCGAGTTTGGGAACAGCAGCGATAAAGGCAGTCGTTTCATTGGCGGCACCTTCATAGACATCGGGTACCCAGAAATGCAGCGGAAAGAGCGCCAGTTTATAAAAGAACCCGGCGAGTACCAGAACAATGGCTATGACTCCGGCCGGTTGTGTGTACAGCTGGGTCAATTTTTCGGCGATGACAGCAAGCTGAGTCGAGCCGGTCAGACCATAGATGTAACTCATGCCAAAAAGCATGAGACCGGTTGCCATGACGCCGAACAACAGATACTTGATGCCGGCCTCGACCTGATAGCCTGAAGTAGTCGAATCATTCCGCATCGGTACCATGATATATACCGCGAAAGATGACAGTTCCAGAGATACGAAGATTGCTAGAAGCTCGACACTTGAAACGAGCATCATCAATCCCAGGACCGACATGAAGAGAAAAAGATAATACTCTGCCTGAATCTCCTCCTTCACTCCTGCCAGTCTGTCGCTGAAGATCAGGACAATAAGCGTTGCCAGAGCGATAAGAGTCTTGAATATCTGGGAAAAGAGATCGACCTGATAGGCGGAATAGAAAAGGTTCCCTTCACTTCGCAGACAAAAAAGCGAGGCAACAAGGGTCAGGGCCGAAAGGGAAATTGCTATATTTTTTATCTTCCCGCTACTCGGTTTGCCTAAACTGAGAAAGAAAAAAACCAGTCCAGTTCCTAACAGTGATAATTCAGGTAGAAAGAGCATTTTGTTACCTTTATAGGGGACGTTGGTTAATAATCTTATTGTAAAACCGCGCTGGCCGCAGCAAGTGCCTGGGCCTGGTGCGCATCATACTGTTGAAGAAGCTGGGTTACACTCGTATGCATCAGGTCGATGAAAGGTTGTGGTCCAAGACCGATCCAGAAAACAAAGAAAAGAAATGGTGCCAGCGTTACAATTTCGCGGCTATTAAGATCGGTGATCCATGATTGATCCGGATTGTTCGTGCCGCCCCAGATGATCTTCTGCAACATTCGGAGCATGTAGGCGGCGGCAAGGACTGCGCCGGGAATAGACGCCATAGCCAGGTACGGGAACTTCTGCAAAGCCGTTTCAAATTGGAAGGCGCCGGCGATAATCTTGAATTCGCCGACGAAGCTGTTTGTGCCAGGGAAGCCGAATGATGACAAAGAAAAGAACGCCAGAAAGGTTATATAGATCGGCATGTACTTGCCGACTCCCGTGGCCGACAGCAATTCTCGGCTGTGCGTCCTTTCATAGATCATGCCGACACAGAGAAAGAGCGCTCCGGTGGTGATTCCGTGGTTGACCATCTGCAGGATCGCCCCTTCGATACCGTCAATGTTGAGAACAAATATTCCGAGGGTAACGAAACCCATATGGCCGACGGAAGAGTAGGCGATGAGCTTTTTCATGTCGCTTTGGGCCAAAGCGGTCAAGCCGCCATAGATGATTCCGGCGATCGACAACCACAGCACGTAGGGCATCAACACCTCCGTTGCATCCGGTGTTATGGGCAGGGCAAAGCGGAGGAAGCCGTAGGTGCCCATTTTTAGAAGGATACTGGCCAGGATGACCGAGCCTGCCGTAGGCGCCTCGACATGAGCAGCCGGCAACCAGGTGTGGAAGGGAAACATCGGCACCTTGATGGCAAACGCCAGGAAAAAAGCAAGGAAGAGGTAAATCTGGGCAGTAAGGGAGTAATTCTGCCACATCATGTCGGGAATAAAGAAGCTGTAATTGTTGACTACATAGAGCCAGATGATGCCGACCAGCAGGAGAATGGAGCCGGCCAGGGTGTAGAGGAAAAATTTGATCGAGGCGTAAATCTTCCTTGGCCCGCCCCAAATGCCTATAAGTAAATACATCGGGATAAGCATCGCTTCCCAAAGGACATAAAACAACACGAAATCAAGAGCGACAAAGACGCCGATCATGGCGGTTTCCATGATGAGCAGGCAGATCATGAAGGCCTGGACCCTGGTCTTGATATACGACCAGCTTGCCAGGACACAGAAAGGCATGATGAAGGTCGTCAGGATGACTAGCAGGATGGAGATACCGTCCACCCCGACAATATATTGAATATTGAATGCTTCAATCCAGTTATGCTTTTCGACAAATTGGAATTTGTCGGTTGTCCTGTCAAAGCCGGCCAACAATTGGATGGAAAGAAGAGCGACAATGCCGGTCATGAGAAGAGCAAGGTACCGGCACATCGACTCATTCTTTACCAGGAGCAGCATCAGAGCCCCCGCCAGCGGCAGAAATATGAGCACACTCAGGATGGGAAAGCCGGAATTCATCAGTAGTTGATCCATTACCAGTAATCCTTGATTTCGATAAGGTTATAACCAGACATAGGAGATAAGAAGAATGGCGGCAAAGGTGATCGAATAGTAGATCGTTTGCTGGATATGCCCCCTCTGAAACACAAGAGCCACTCTCTGGCCGATCGCTTTCACACAACCGGCACTTCCATCGACAACTCCGTCGATACCGTGCCAGTCAAACCAGGCCGAGAATTTCGCAGTTGTCATCAGTGTATATAAGCCGACTACCCGGTAGGCAGTTCCCCAGGCGGTATCCAGCCACTGGATGGGGTTTGTTGCCAGCCAGAGAAAACCGCGGCCCCCCAGCCGATAGAACCAGTCCAGGTCGAGACTGATGGTAGGGCGGGCACCGAGTTTGTCTTTGAGGAAAATGAAGGCCACGGCAGTAAAAGCCAGTATTTGCAGGGTTTCGCTCAGGTGATAGCCGCTGTAGGGATGATAGGTGGCCTCCTGGTAGGGGAGCATATTGTAAAGAAAGGGCAGATACGAGCCGATCAGCAAACAGAGAAAGGCCGCGGCGGCCATTGCCATATGCATATTCCACGGTGGATCCACTGCTGCATCTTTGGTCTCCTGGCTGCAGCGGTCATCGCCGAAGAAAATCAGATAGGGCAAACGCAGGCCGGCAACGAGGAACGTGCCTATCGAAACCATAGTGAGGAGAAATCCCGCAACCATCAAATGCGATTCGAAACTTGCCGTTATGATCATCGATTTGGAGACGAATCCGGAAAAGAAAGGAAAGGCCGAAACTGAAATCCCGCCTATCACCAGAAAGAACAGGGTATTGGGCATTTTCCTGTACAAGCCGCCAAGATCGGTGAATTTCGATTTTCCGGTAGCGTGGATAACCGCACCGGCTGCCATGAACAGCAAGCCTTTGTAAAGAATATGGGCAAAGGCATGGGCACACGTGCCATTGATAGCCAGGGCGGTGCCGATACCCACTCCGGCTACCATATAGCCTACCTGACTGACAATCTCCCAACCGAGCAATCTCCTGATGTCGTTTTCCATCATGGCATAGATGATGCCGTAGATGGCCATGATCACGCCGAGGACAATGAGGATTTCAAAGCCGGCAAAGGCTCGGGCCAGCGTATACACTGCAGTCTTGGTGGTAAAGGCGCACATGAAGACCGCCCCGGTAACGGTGGCCTTGCTGTAGGCATCGGGCAGCCATGAATGCAGCGGCGGGACAGCCGCATTCAGCATCAGACCGGCCATGATCAGCCAGGTGAAGAGTTGGGTGTTCTGTTCATCGAGTTGAACAAAGGACAAATCGCCGGTCGTCTGGTAGCGCAACACAAAACCGAGGAGCAGTAATACTCCGCCAAAAGTGTGGACCAGTAAGTAACGGTACCCTGCGGCCAGCGACCCGGCATCTTTGTTGAACCAGATCAGGAAGGTCGAGGCAAAGGCCATCAATTCCCAGAAAAGAAAGAGCACCAGATAGTCGCCGCTGTAAATAACCCCGAGGCTTCCAGACACATAGAACCAGGCGGCGATATGCTGTACATCATCCTTGACATGAAGCCCGTAGACGGTGCCGATGATGGCCATGAGCGACATGATAAAGGCAAAGATCATCGACAGATTATCCACCCTGCCGAAGGTGAGAGTCCAGTCGCCCATGAAGGTCACGACACCGTATGTACCCGGGTGCCAGTTGAGATAGAGCACATTGAGAAAGGTTACAAGCGGTACCACGCACAGGTAGATCTTCCGGAACGGCTCTTTCACCAACGGCAACAACAGGGCGCCGATTATCAGTATCAGCGATGGGTGGATGAAATTAGTCTCCATAGTAATCCTCTCGGGTCATGATTCCGCTTTTCCCGAACCACCTTACGAAGAAGATGAGTACTATGCAGGAAAGGAGGGTGAAAATCGACCAGAAGCCCGGGATATGAGCTTCCATCCAGGTATGGGCG
>MGTI01000234.1:0-14549 GCA_001799365.1 Desulfobacterales bacterium GWB2_56_26
AAGCTGCCGGATGAAAAATTTAATTGCCAGTCTCCAGGATTTTAACCATCCGTCAGCCGGCAATAAAATACTCACGGATGTGCATGTTTCCATCGACTCCGTGTTGATGTTATGCAAGAGCGATTTTAGGCAGAAACGAATTTCAACCGTACTGAACTGCGTTGAGCAGTTGCCGCGGATCATGGCTATTCCAGACCAGATTAAACAAGTCCTTCTCAACCTGTTGAACAATGCAGCGGACGCCTGCGTCCCGACCGGCGGCGGAGAGGTCACGATAAGCACCAGGCAGGAGGAGCAAAAAGTCGCCATTGCAATCCGAGACACCGGCGTCGGTATTCATCCTGAAAAATTGAGTCTGATCTTTCAGCCGTTTTACTCGACAAAGCCGGAAGTCAAGGGAACGGGCCTGGGATTATCGATCTGCCATGGTATAATCCAAGCTCATAATGGAGAGATTCGTGTTGAGAGCCAGCCAGGGAAAGGTTCAACCTTCACGGTCCTTCTGCCTATCAAATGAGAATGATTTGCGAGGTTTCAATGGTCTGGGCGCTGAAGTCCCTTCTCTAAGAACTTGCTGTTTTCACCCAGCAGCGCAGCAACTCTGCCACACTCCAGGCCTGCGCTACGCAACCGCGCGGGGTGTACGGCTCTTCGGCATCGAAGACTTCGCTGACCGAGCCGATACAGGCGTCGTTCATATGTGCCATCAAACCCAGCAGGAATTGTCTGGCCTCCGCCTCCTTGCCCGAATTCAGCTTGAGCCACGCATCCACATAAGGACCGATGAGCCATGCCCACACCGTGCCCTGGTGGTATGCTGCATCGCGCGAGCGCAGGTCGCCGTAATATCGAGCTTTGTAATCAGGATGCCCGGGCGCGAGGGAACGCAGGCCAACAGGCGTGAGCAGGCGATACGTCACCGCGTCCATTACCTGTTGCCATCGAGCTTCGTCGAGCACAGGGTGATCGAGGGAGATGGTAAAAATCTGGTTCGGGCGGCATGCGTCGTCGCTTACGCCGTTTTCGGCATCCACCACGTCATACAGGTACCCCCCCTGTTCATACCAGAACCGCAGGTTGAAAGACTCCCGCACACGATCGGCCGTCTCTTTCATCCGCAGCATGGCAGTCTCCTGGTCCTCTTCCTTCAGCCACCCCTCCATCAGCCGCAGTGCATTGTACCAGAGGGCGTTGATCTCCACCGCTTTGCCCCGCCGCGGCGTAACCACCCAGTCTCCCACCTTTGCATCCATCCAGGTGAGTTGATATCCTTGCCGCCCCTGCCGCAGCAACGCGTCCTCTGCATCCATGCCGATGCCGAAGAGCGTTCCGCTCATGTGCTGCTCAATGATCTCCGTCAGTTTAGGCAGCAGCAGCCTCAGCGTCTCGCGGTCGTTCGTCAGCTGCACATATCGGTGGACGGCGTGGAAGAACCACAGTGAGGCGTCGGCAGTATGGTAAAGTCCTTCCCTCTCGCCTTCGGGAAACATATTGGGGATCAGCCCGTCGCGGACATAATTGGCAAACGTCAGCAGAATCTGGGCCGCCTCATTCCTGCGGCCGGTCTTCAGGGTGAGTCCTTCGAGACTTATCATGGTGTCGCGGCCCCAGTCGGTAAACCAGTGGTACCCCGCGATAACTGTTCTACCCCCACCGTCGGGAACCGGCAGGCGAGAGTTTTCCAGGCGCCCGACCGGCGTAATGAGGAACTGATCGGCGGCAAGCACCAGTTCCGCAGCCGGTCCCTCCTGCGCTTCCGGCGAAGCGGCGTCCAGCAGCAGCTTGCGGCGATCGAGCTCCGCACGGTACGTTCCCTCGGGCGATAGTGCCCGGATCGTTTCCCACTTTTCGGTCGACGCCACGAGCGTGGTCCGGTCGCCTTCGCGCAAGTCGACACGAAAGTAACCGGGACTCCAGAGCGACCCCTGCCACTCGTAGCCGCGATTGCGCTCGGTGCGATACGGAATCAGGGAGGTTTCCCTGCGGTCGAAGGTGAATGCCGTTGACGGGCCATGAACGATAAGCCGCAGCACGGGCAGCCCCGCAGGCCCCGTGATCTCGAACTGGTCCTCGAACACCGATAATGTATAGTTTACTGAGCGTCGCTCGCTGACCTGCGCATCGTGCGAACGGAAATGCATCGCCGGCCGCAGCCCCAGCCGCAGACTACCTTTGCCGGCGAGCAGAAGATACGTCACGTGCACAGTGTTCTGCCGGTATGGAAGGATAAGACGTTTTTCAAGAACGAACCCATCCACCTCGTAGCGCCACACCGGCAGTCCGGCTTCCAACCGAAACTCGCTGACAGCAAGGGTCGTTTCCGGAGAGGCGCCCGCAAGTTCCTCGGCGCCCGTATGCAGTACCCGACGGTCCGGAAGGCGCAGGCGCTCGGAGAGCCCGTTCAGCATCATCATGCGGCCCAGCGGATTGGGCAGAGCGGCAATCAAAAGCCCGTGGTACCGGCGGGTGATGGCGCCTGTGACGGTTCCCGATGCATATCCGCCGAGGCCGTTGGTGACCAGCCACTCCTTCATCAGGTGGGGATCCGATTGCGATTCGTTTAATGTGCTTTTGTGAATTACTCGAATCAGATCAGTCATGGCTCTCTTGCTCCGCCGATATGGGATGCAATGCTACCGCGGCATGCCCGGGGATGCGCCAGTTGTCTTCGGAATCGAGCGGGGGCGTCCCGGTGCCGCCGTATCGGGGATCCTCGCTCGACCACAATGTCTGCCACGCCGTTCCACCCGGTGGCGCGAGCAGCGGCTCCGGCGCGGGGTCCAGATGCAGATCCGCGCCGAAGTTCACCAGCAGCAGGCGGTCATCATCGTCCGTGCCGAAAAAACGCAGCAACAGGCACTCTCCGGCGAGCACAGCCCCATCCACACTGCCCGGAGTCTGGGCCGCGAAGACGGAATCTTCGCGGCGCAAACGCAGCAGATCCCTGTGCAGATCGTAGGTGCTACGGTTACGCTTCCGCTCGCTGAAATCAAGCTTGCACCGCTCGAAGGTAGAGGGATCAGCCGGGTCGGTCAGGCGTGACTGCATCTCGCTTGTTGCCTGACTGCGGAACTGGACCAGAAACTTTGTTCGCCCTTCCGCCACGAGCCTGGCAAGCTCGGATTTATGATCGGCAAAATAACAGAACGGACTTGACGACGCGAACTCTTGCCCTTGAAAAAGCATGGGGGTTCCAGGCGCAAGCAGCAAGAGTGCGGTCATCGCCCTCAACCGCCCCGGACTGGTCAGGAACTGCACACGCTGGCCGTGGCCGTTATTGGCGATCTGGTCGTGATTCTGAATAAACGTCACGAATTTTTCCGGTGCCAGCCCGAGTCCGGATATACCGCGCCGCTTTTTCTGCCACTTGTAGCGTTGTCCCTGGTAGAGATAGCCGTACTTCACCATCGAGATGAATTCCTGCGGCTTGCCCAGATAGTCGGTGTAGTAGGCTTCGTTGCGCCCTGTCATCGCGACCATGGCGCTGTGATGGAAATCGTCGTTCCAGAGAGCGTCCAGCCCGTAGCCGCCGCTCTCGATCGGGCGCACCAGTTTCGTGTGTTGCGGCTCGTTCTCCGCCACAAGAATTGTCTTCCTTCCGCGTGCCGATGCCCGCACGCATTTGCCGATAGCCATGACGATATGCTCCGGAGAGGCGTCGAAAATCGCCTGGGTGGCGTCCAGCCGCAGACCATCGAGGTGGAACTCATCTATCCAGTACGCAGCGTTGGTGAGGAAAAATTCTCGCACCGGACCTGCCTTCTCGCCATCGAAGTTGATAGGCTTTCCCCACTCGCCTTCATACTTGTCGCTGAAATAGTCGGGTGAAAACTCATTCAGGTGATTCCCGTCCGGGCCGAAATGGTTGTAGACCACGTCGAGAATCACCCCCAAACCAAGGCGATGGGCTTCGTCGACAAAACGGCGGAAATCGTCCGGCTCGCCATACAGATGAACCGGAGCGAACATTCCGACGCCATCATAGCCCCAGCCAAAACGACCGGGGAAATCGCCCACGGGCATCACTTCGAGAAGGGTGATTCCGCAGTCAGCCAACTCCGCAAGCTCGCGCTGTGCTGCCTGCCATGTCCCTTCTTCCGTGAAGGTACCGATATGCATTTCGTAGATGACCTGGCCCTTTAAATCGACACCCTGCCATCCGCCGTCGTTCCATCGGAACCTCGAAGGATCCACCACCTGCGACCCACCGAAGGGTCCGTCCGGCTGATACCGTGACGCCGGGTCGGGAAAGCAACCGGCGTCATCCAGCCGGAAGCGATAGCGAGTCCCCTCAGCCGCCTGCGGGACCGGGCCTGCAAAGTACCCGTCTTCCTGCCGTTTCAGTTGTACGGTCGCCGGCGCTCCAGGTCCAGCCTCAAGGAGAACTTCCATTTTCTTCGGTCGAGGCGCCCATACTCGGAAATGCGTGCCGCCGTTCGGCTGCAGTTCGGCACCCACGGGATATCGTCGTTTGAGATTCATTTTTTGATTCATGATAGTTTAGAACTCCTCAAAGCAAAAACGAATTGCACCATCGTTTTCGTTGTCCGAGTTGGATCGTAAGCTCACTTGCCGACAGACTTTCTTTCATGCAAAGCAATCCCGGCCAGACGATTCAGGTCTGCGTCCGTTACCGAAGGAAGAAAGCGCTTGCGAAAAAGCTCGTGGTGAACAATACGAAGAATTGCAACCAGTGGAGTTGCAACCAGCACGCCCAGCACACCAAAGGCAGTTACGCATAAGAGCATGGAAAAAATCACCGCCAACGGGTGCACTTTCACGCTACGTGCCATGATGAAGGGGAGGATTACATTGTTCTCCAGCACCTGGACTGCAATGTAAGCGAGCACGACCCACAACGGGGTCATCCCTCCTTCGCCGAAAGCAAGCAGGAGTGCGGGCATGGCGCTGAAGATGGGCCCCAGATACGGAACGGCCTCCAGAACGCCGGCTGTCATCCCGAGGATCAAAGCATCCATGAAACCGAAGATCGGCCACATGAGCAGGAACACCAGCGTACCGATTGTCACCATTCCCAGCACGGTGGCCAAGGCCCAGGTGGGAACAAATCTCCCGATGTTCTGCAAGATGACCAGGGCCTGGTTGTGGTGCCGCTCGGGTATGATAGAAAGCATTCCCCCAACGATCGGGTGGGGATTCATGAGCATAAAGACTACGCCGAAAAAGACCGTCACCAAAACGACCAGGATTTGAACTCCATTGACGGCGACCGCGGTGAAACTGCCAAGCACACCTTGAAACATCGCAATCAAATTGGAACGAAGGGATTTTTGCTCTTCAGGGGGTGTAGCCGGAGCTGGAGGAGTTCGAGGCCGTGTTTCCGGCGCCCCCTCCGCCGATTCGTCCCGGGCAATTTCAGTTCTTACTTCCGCCTGAAGCTTTTTCTCGAAAATGACTGCTTTCTGTTCCATTTTGATCAGGGGCTTTTGCAGACGCTCCCAGTAATCGGGCAGCGATTCCGAGAATTTTATAATCGAGGTTTTCATAGGGCCAAACAAAGCCCAGCCCAGCAAAGCGATACAAGCAATCAATCCGACCGTGATCAACGCCGTGGGTATTTTTCTCCCCCCGGTTAAAGCCCGCATCCTGAGAATCACAGGATTGATTGCGAGAGAAACCAGAAGAATGAGCAAAAAGGACAAGATAATGGGAGAAAGCAGGTAAAATGTCTTGATAAAGGCAAGCAGCGCCGCTCCCAGTATCACATAGACTGCAATCGAGCGAGGCTTCGCCTCTGATGTCCTTCTCTCCATAATTCCCTTCTATTTAAGCCGCCCCTCGACCACTTTCCAGTCAATGCCGGCAAAAAACGCCTCCTTGAAGCTGAGTCCTTGCAGACCTTTGAAAAATCGAGATCAAAGCATGGGCGAGAAAGATTTTTGCATTTATCTTTCAAGCCCATGAGACCTCTCATTTAGTCATGGTTGTTCTCTCTTGAAGGCTCATGTTTGCTGGAGCTACAGGCGTCGACCTTGAATGACACGAACCAGCAGCACTATTACCGCAATGACCAAAAGAATATGAATGAGTCCGCCCATTGTATACGAGGAGACAAGACCCAGGACCCAGAGGATAATCAGTATAATTGCAATTGTTTGGAGCATTTTCTCTCCTTTGCCATAGCTTGGCGGATCTCAAGGCGAAGTGGGGCTAAAAATCGTTCCTCAGTGAAGACTACAATTGCCCCTGGACCGGATGTCCTGTAGATCTTCTGTTATTTAGCTCGCATGTCATTCTTGACAGACTTCACGCCCTCCACCGTGCGCGCAACCTCGACCGCTTTGTTGATGTCGGCCGGGTTATAGACGAAACCGCTCAGTTGCACGACACCCTTGAAGGTTTCGACATTTATCTCGGCAGATTTCAGTGAGGGTTCTTGGAGAATTGCCGTCTTAACCTTTGTGGTGATCACCGTGTCATCGAAATATTCCCCGGTTCCCGCCTTCTTCGGTGTCGAGGCGCAGCCTAAAAAAATGGTCAGCAGGATGACTGATAAGAAAGCGGTAATAATCTTCGGACTTTTCATAATCCCTCCAAAATTTTGAATAAATTTCACAGCTCTCGCAGAATTACCTCTTTTCAACCTCCTTCCGTGCTGCCAACCTGAAGTGAGGCGCTGTCATTAATACAAAACAACGCAATCTTTATGCCAGGACGACACACTCTATAATCTGCGGGATAACGTTATGTTTTCAGGAAATATATACCGAGCAGACACCTCCACGGCCGTCAACTGTAACGAACGAAACAAGGTTATATCTGACCATTGGTCATATATAACCACTGGTCGGAAATAACCTTTATTTCGCAGCGCACATAACGAAACCCTGTACGCCTCCCTCTTCCAAGGTTCCGTCATCCCAATATGACGATGATATTCTTACGACTTTTTCCTGAGCGCTCATCGCCTGAAAATGATATCTTCTTGAAAATCCAAATTGATATCATAATCAAGAATCTTATCTTCTTAGCAGTTGAAGCGTTGGCATTTTGACCAGGCCGGCAATGCGGCTTAACGGACGAGGAAAAATATGACAAAAGAATCGAAACGTAACCGATACCTGAACGAAAACTTTGACAGGTTCGTAGCCCAATTGAGCGAGTGGCTGGCGATCCCAAGTATCAGCACCCTCTCCGAGAACCGCGACGATGTCCGGAAGGCAGCGGAGTGGGTCCAAAAACGGCTTTCGGCCATAGGTTTCCCCCAGCCGCAGATCATTCCCACGGCCGGCCATCCTCTGGTTTTTGCCGAATGGCAGGTGGACGCGCACCAGCCGACCCTGCTCATCTACGGCCATTACGACGTCCAGCCGGTCGATCCGCTGACGGAATGGTGCTCTCCGCCCTTCACCCCTGCCATCCGCAACGGCAATATCTACGCCCGCGGAGCCTGCGACGACAAGGGTCAGGTCATGCTGGTGCTGGCGGCCCTCGAAGCCTGGGCGAAAGTCGACCATTCCCTGCCGGTAAATATCAAAATTCTCCTGGAGGGCGAGGAAGAAGCCGGGGGTGCGGCGATTGGCGAATACGTCCGGCAAAACCCGGAACACCTTCGGGCGGATGCGGTGCTCATCTGCGACACCCATATGGCCAGCCCGGAAAAACCCTCGATCATCACCGCTCTCCGAGGCATCCTCTACACCGAAATCGCCGTTTTCGGGGCCAAGACCGACCTGCATTCGGGCAGCTACGGCGGCGTTGCCCCCAATCCCCTGCATGCCCTCTGTCTTGTGATCAGCCGTTTGAAGGGCGAGGACGGGGTGATCGACATCCCGGAACTGGACACACACATCCCGGCGCCGTCTGTTACGGAAAAACAGTCCTGGCTGCGCGATACCCTGCACATCGAAGACGCCCTGCGCCGGGAAATGGGTGTCGACCAACTGGTTGGCGAGGCGGCCTATCCGGCCCTGGAACGCATCGGCCTGCGCCCGACCCTGGAAGTCCACGGGATTAAAGGCGGCTTCGTCGGCGAAGGGGCGAAGACCGTCATCCCCGCCACGGCGACGGCCAAGGTCAGCATGCGCCTGCCGGCCAGTCTCGACCCCGACACGGTATTTACCTGGCTGGAAAAGGCGGTATCCGACAAGATGCCGAGCGGCTACCGGGTCCAGCTCACCAACCTCCATGCCGGCAAAGGCGTTGCGGTCAGCCCCGATAATCCTTTCGTCCGAGCCGCGGCCGAGGCCTTGACCGCCGAATACGGGACTGCCCCGGTCTTCATGCGGGAAGGAGGCTCGATCCCCATCGCCGCGCTTTTTGCCGAGGTGCTCCACGCTCCCCTCGTCCTCATGGGTTTCGGCCTGCCCGACGACACCGTCCACGCCCCCAACGAAAAGTTCAGCCTGTCCCAGTTCGGCAAAGGCATGAAGACGGTCGCCGATTTCCTCGGCCGCCTGCGCCGGCCGTAAAAACTGCAACAAGGAGCGTCATTTTCGGGATTCTCTCGTGAAATGGCGCTTCTCCGCCATCTCCCTTTATTTCATGATTGAAAATATCTTGCCTCCAAGTCTGCTTTCAGAGTAGGTTGCTCTGGAATTTTATTTAGAAAAAAAGTCGTTATTTGCACACTATGTTTTGCTCGGCAAGGGCTCGACATTCCGAATATTCGGTCAATATCGTGTTTCGCCGAAGATAATTTTGTATCAATTCATCATTCTCAAAATCGAGCGAACTCAAAGGAGGAAAGCATGAAAAAGATTATAGGCAAGTCACTCTGTACGCTGGCGGCCGCCTGTCTGATGACGGCTGCACCTGTCTGGGCCGAAAATATCAAGATCGGCGCCCTGCTGGCCGTTACCGGGCCTGCATCGTTCCTCGGCGGGCCGGAGGCCCGCACCCTGGAAATGCTGGTCGAAGAAGCCAACGCCAAGGGCGGCATCAATGGCAACAAGATCGAACTCCTGGTGAAAGATACCGCCGGCAACCCGGAAAAGGCCATTTCGCTGGCCAAACAGCTGTTGGAGGAAGACAAGGTCCTGGCCGTTGTCGGACCGTCCAGCTCCGGCGAAACCATGAGTGTGAAAAAGATCTTCGAGGACGCCCAGACCCCGCTGCTCTCCTGCGCCGCAGCGGAAGTCATCGTCAACCCGCTGGCCTCCTGGGTCTTCAAGACCCCGCAGAATGATTCCTCGGCGGCGATCAAGATCTTCATGGAGATGAATAAGCTGGGGATCGAAAAGATCGCCGTGCTGGTCGACAATTCCGGCTTCGGCAAGGCCGGCAAGGAACAGCTGGTCAAAATCGCTCCGGACTATAAGATCGACATCGTCGAGGCAGAAGTCTACGACGCCAAGGCCACGGATCTTTCCGCCGTAGTTGCCAAGATCAAGGCCAACCCGGCAGTTCAGGGAATTGTCAACTGGTCCATCGTGCCGGCCCAGTCCATCGTCGTCAAGAACATCCGCCAGGCTGGCTGGCAGGTACCGATTTTCCAGAGCCACGGTTTCGGCAATATCAAATATGTGGAGGCGGCAGGAGCCGCGGCGGAGGGCGTCATCTTTCCCGCCAGCCGGCTGTTGATGGCGGATCAACTGCCCGACAGCCATCCCCAGAAGGCGCTCTTGGTCAAATATGTCAAGGATTACGAGACCAAGTTCCAGGAGCCCGCTTCCACCTTCGGCGGCCATGCCTATGACGCCTTCATGATCCTGGAAAAAGCGGTAGCCGTGGGCGGCAACGACAAGGCCAAGGTCCGGGAGGCTATCGAAGGCCTGCACAATCTGCCGGGCACCGCCGGTGTTTTCACGTTTTCCGCCACCGACCATAACGGCCTCGATCTCAACGCCTTTGAGATGATGACCGTCAAGGACGGCAAATTCGTCCCGTACACCGGCAAGTAAGCCGACAGAGGTTTTTCGGCCGGGACGCTTCGCGATGTCCCGGCCGGTTCTGTAAAACCGGCAATTTTTCCTGAAGTTACGTAGCGTATGACGACAGAACTGTTCATTCAATACCTGGTGGCCGGGATCACCTATGGCAGTATCTATGCGATCGTCGCCATAGGCTTCAACATCATTTACAACACCACCGGCATCATCAATTTCGCCCAGGGCGAATTCGTGATGCTCGGCGGTATGCTGTCGATCACCTTCCTCCAGTTTCTGCCCCTGCCCGTGGCCATCGCCCTTGCGGTTCTCGCCACCATGGCCATCGGCGCCGGCATCGAGATGCTCTTTATCCGCTGGCTGAAACAGCCGGGCATCCTGCGGATGATCATCATCACCATCGGCCTTTCCATCCTCATCCGCGAGACCGCCCTCCATTTCTGGGGGGCAAACGTCCGCTCGCTGCCGTATTTCGTCGGCAACGAGATCAGCACCATCGCCATCTTCGGGGCCAGGGTCTCGCCCCAGGTGCTCTGGGTTATCGGCACCTGCGGCCTGATGGTAGTGTTTCTCAACATCTTTTTCCAGACGACCTCCATCGGCCGGGAGATGCGGGCCTGCGCCGCCAACCGCGTGGCCGCCGTGCTCTGCGGGATCGACACCCGGAATATGGTGACCTTGTCCTTTATCCTCAGCGCAGGGATCGGCGCCTTGGCCGGCGCGGTGATGTCGCCGATCACCTATACCCAGTACGACATCGGCACAGGTCTTGCCATCAAGGGATTCACCGTTGCCATCATCGGGGGTCTCGGCAATTCGCTCGGCGCCGTCGGCGGAGGCCTGCTGCTCGGCATTCTCGAGGCATTTTCGGTCTCCGTCGTGCCGCTCGCCTTCCAGGATGCCATCGCCATCACCATTCTCCTCGTGATCCTGTTCGTCAGACCGCACGGCCTGTTCGGATCGAGCGCCGTGGCCGGACTGAAGGAGTTTTAACGGCATGCGCAAGAATTTCGTTTTTCTGCCCGTCCTGATCATAGTCGTCCTCATCCAGCTCCTCACCGCCTGGACCGGGACTATCTTTTATCTGACCCAGATGACCATGTCGGCTTATTATTCGCTGCTGATCGTCGGCCTCTGCGTGCTCATGGGCTATGCCGGGCAGATCTCGCTCGGCCACGCCGGCTTTTTCGCCATCGGCGGCTATATTTCGGCCGCGCTGACCACTCGCAACCTCACCGCCCATGTCGAACACCCTGTGGTGCGATTGCTCGATCTCCTCGGCTGCCTGCAGGCGGGGCAGGATATCTACGGCGATCCCCTCCTGGTCGTAACCCCCTGGGCGGCCTGCCTGCTGGCCATTGGTGCGGCACTCGCCGTTTCCTTTGTCCTCGGCATTCCGGTGTTGAAACTGAAGGGCCACTACCTGGCCATGGCCACCCTGGGCTTCGGCATCATCGTCTATCGGCTGGTGCTGGCCAGTGAATATTTCGGCGAGGCGGACGGCATCTCGGGCGTGCCCGGCTTTTCGCTGCTGCCTGGCCTCTTCGTCAGCGGCGACATCTCCTGGCGGGTCACCAACTACTACATCGCCTGGGGCGTATTACTGATCGCCATGCTGCTGCTCCGGCATCTCATCGACTCGCGAGTGGGCAGGGCGCTCAGAGCCATCCACGGTGCCCAGGATGCGGCCGACGCCATGGGAGTCGATACGGCCAGGTTCAAGCTGCAGACTTTCATGGTGTCGGCGGTGCTCTCGGCGCTGGCCGGCATCCTTCTTACCCACTATAACGGCGGCATCGGCCCCTCCGAGGCCAGCGTCATGAAGTCGGTGCGCTATGTCGCCATCGTTGCGGTCGGCGGGATGGCCCACCTGTGGGGCGCTCTGGCCATGGGCATGATCCTCAACTTCCTCTCGCTACGCGGTTGCTTCGGCAGCTATGACGATGCGGTCTTCGGCGTCATTTTGATCGTCATCATGCTCTTTGCCCCGAACGGCATTCTCAGCCTTAGGCTTGGTCTGCTTAGTCCGCTTAGCTTGAAAGGGCGGCAGTTTTTCGGTTTTCTGCGAAAGAAGCAGGCGGCAAAGGAGGCGTAAGAGGATGACACTGCTGCAGGTAGACCAGCTCGGCAAGCGGTTCGGCGGGCTCCAGGCCGTCGACGGGGTCAGCTTTTCCCTCCGCCAGGGTACGATCAAGGCGGTAATCGGTCCGAACGGGGCGGGCAAGACCACCCTCTTCAACTTGATCGCCGGGATGCTGGCACCGACCGCAGGCGAAATCAGATTTCAGGGAAAAGCAATCCAGGGGATGCGGCCGTTTCGCATCGCCGGCCTCGGCATCGCCAGGACCTTTCAGAATATCAAGATGTTTGCCGGGATGACCGCCCTTGAAAACGTCATGGTCGGCAGGCACGTGCGGTCAAAGGCCGGCTTTCTCGCCTCCATGTTCCGCACTTCCGGCTGCCGGTCGGAAGAACGGGCGATCCGCGACAAGTCAATGGAACTGCTCGACTTTGTCGGCATCGCCGACTGCGCCGAGACGCTTGCGACCAACCTTGCCTTCGGCCAGCAGCGGGCGGTGGAACTGGCCCGGGCCCTCGCTCTCGAACCGACCCTGCTGCTCCTGGACGAACCGGCGGCGGGGCTCAATATCTATGAAACGGCGGAGATCGGCAGGCTTATCGCCAAGATCAGGGACTTAGGGATAACCGTGCTGCTGGTCGAACACGACATGTCTCTCGTCATGGACATCTCCGACGAGATCGTGGTGCTCAGTTTCGGCCAGAAGATCGCCGAGGACGTTCCCACGGTGATCCAGCAGAATCCGGAAGTGATCAAGGTCTATCTCGGCGAATAGGAGAACCCAGGCAATGCTGCGCATACGAAATCTTGAGGCCGGCTACGGCAAGCTGCGCGTCCTGAAAAATATCTCGATGCATGTAGATGCCGGCGAGATCGTGGCCATCATCGGGGCCAACGGCGCGGGCAAAACCACCCTGCTCTCGACCATCGCCGGCCTGATTCGGGCCACCTCGGGGGAGATCCGTTTCTTAAGCGAGGATATCACCCGGCTGCCCGCCCCCAAAATTCCCGCCAGGGGCTGCGTCATGGTGCCGGAAGGCCGGCAGGTGTTTGCGCCGATGACGGTCGCCGACAACCTCATCCTCGGCGGCCATGCCCTGCCCCGGGAGCAGAAAAAGGAGCTGGACCGGCTGCTTGCCCATCAGTACGAACTCTTCCCGATCCTGGAGAAGAGGAAGACCCAGCTGGCCGGAACGCTTTCCGGCGGGGAACAGCAGATGCTGGCCATGGGCCGGGCGCTCATGTCCCGGCCGTCGCTCGTCATGATGGATGAACCTTCGACGGGACTTGCCCCGCTCATCGTCCGTGACATCTTCCAGATCATCGTCCGACTGAGGAATGAAGGCAATACGGTCCTCCTGGTCGAACAGAACGCCAAGGCGGCCCTTGCCATTGCCGACCGCGGCTACGTCATGGAGACCGGCAAGGTCATCATCCAGGGACCGGCCGAGGATCTGCTGGCCAACAGCGATGTGCAGCGGGCCTATCTCGGCCGGGAAAAATTGGAAGAATGATGTAGGGTGCGCCATGCTCACCGTGGCATGCGCTCATGGACGTAGCGGTGGATGTTTGTGACGAAAGGGGAACGGTATTTGAGATTGTTTCCGGGCATCCGGGATGATTTTCGGTGCGCACGGCGCACCCTACGTTGCTCCGTGAATTCGTAGGGTGCGCCATGCGCACCTGCAGGGTAAAATATAGAGAAAACCGTTCACTTCTGCTTAAGCGGAGAACTTATGTACTGGCAACCTGAATTCGAATGCATGGCAAGGGAAGACCTGGAACAGCTGCAGCTGGAACGGCTGCAGGCCACTCTCTACCGGGTCGGCACGCATGTCCCGTTTTATCGGCGACAGCTGCGAGAGGCCAAAATCGACTACGAGGCCATCACCTCGCTCGCCTCGCTACGCAGTCTGCCAATTACCACGAAAGAGGATTTGCACGACAACTACCCCTACGGCCTTTTCGCAGTGCCTCTGCGGGACGTGGTCAGGATCCATTCCTCCTCCGGCACCACCGGCATGTCGACGGTTGTCGGCTATACCAAAAATGATATCAAGAACTGGTCGAACCTGGTGGCCCGCATCTTCCGCAGCGCGGGCGTCACGCCCGAGGATGTGGTGCAGATCGCCTACGACTACGGCATATACACCGGCGGCCTCGGCCTGCACTACGGCGCCGAACGGCTTGGGGCCTCGGTCATCCCCATTGCCTCGGGCAATATCAAGCGGCAGATCCGGATCATGAAGGATTTCAAGACTACCGCGCTGGTCTGTACCCCCTCCCATGCCCTGAAAATCGCCGAGGTGATGATGGAAATGGGCGTCAATCCGAGCGGCTTGTCCCTGCGCTACGGCCTTTTCGGCGCCGAACCCTGGTCCGAGGCGATGCGCCGGGACATCGGCGAGCGTCTCGGCATCCTCGCCACCGACAACTACGGCCTGGCGGAAGTCATGGGGCCGGGCGTCGCGGGGGAATGCCGGGAATGCAACGGGCTGCATATCAATGAGGATCATTTCCTGGTCGAACTGCTCGATCCGGTGACGCTCGAACCGGTAGGCGCGGGTGAGGTCGGCGAACTGTTCATCACCACGCTGACCAAGGAGGCCTTTCCGGTCATC
>MGTI01000234.1:14561-14703 GCA_001799365.1 Desulfobacterales bacterium GWB2_56_26
CGCGACCTGGCGCGCTTCCTCCCCGAGCCGTGCCCCTGTGGCCGGACGCTGACCCGTATGAGCCGGATCCTCGGCCGCACCGACGATATGCTGACCATCGGCGGTGTCAATGTCTTCCCCGATCAGATCGAAGCGATCCTCT
>MGTI01000234.1:14717-15180 GCA_001799365.1 Desulfobacterales bacterium GWB2_56_26
AAGAAGCCCCCCTACCAGATCATTGTCGACCGTGAAAACTACGAGGACAAACTGACCGTCATGGTCGAGGTGACCGAAGAGCTGTTCTTTGACGAGGTAAGAAAACAGTCGGCCCTGGCCGACACCGTTCAGGACCGTCTGGTCACCGATCTCGGCATCCAGGTCCACGTTAAGCTCGTCGAGGAAAAAACCCTGGAACATATCGACAGCAAAGGCAAAAAAGTTATCGACAATCGAAAGATTTAATCTTCCCGGCCAGAACACCAGCTCACTCTTTGAAGAAACTTTGTTTCTTCTTAAAAAACTATTGACCGACGGTCGGTCACCTGCTATACACTTGCCGATAAACGCTTTATCATCAAACGATATGGAGGGACGGCAATGGAAGGGCCGCGAATGGAATCAACTACATTACGACAAGATATTATGGAGACGGCACGTTCTTTATTCCAGCAACAGGGTT
>MGTI01000235.1:0-758 GCA_001799365.1 Desulfobacterales bacterium GWB2_56_26
TTCCATCTCCTGGTTGATCAGGCGCAGTTCCCGGGTGCGGGAATCGACCTGATGCTTGAGAATGACGCTGCCTATAAGACTCATGACCAGAAAGCCGAGGCCGCCCGTCGCGGCGATCTTCAGCCAGAGAGGCCAGTCGAAGTCGATGTCCTCGGAGGTCCACCGCTTGAGCGAGCTGTAATAGACCGAGTCCGAATCTCTCTTCAGGCCGGCGAGGTGGCGGTCGATGGCCTCGCTCAGCCTTTTCGGGTCGTTCCTCTCGGTTGCGAAAAAAAGATCGGAGGGGTCGAAGATCACCGCGGTGTTTTCCAGGCCGACCCGGGCGGCGTGCATCATGCCGTAGAAACGATTGGTGATGACGGCCTCCGCTTCGCCTTTCGCCACCGCGGCGAACATAGCCTGATAGTCCGGCATGGGAGCTAATACGATATTCAGTCCGAAGCCGCCCACAAACTTGGCAAACGTCGCCTGCTGCACCGAGCCGTCGAGGACAAGAACCCTTTTGCCGTTCAAATCGAGAATCGAGTGGATGCCGCTGCCCTTTTTGGCGTAGACCTGCGACCAGGAGGACAGGACCGGGATCGAGTGAAAGGCGTAGATTTTCACCCGATCCGGCGTCAGGGCCACGTCGGGCATCAGATCGATCTCGCCTTTTTTCAACCGCTCCAGTCCTTCTGCCCAGGTGCCGGGAAGGTAGCGGAGGGTCCATCCTTCCCGTTCGGCGATATGTTCGACGATATCGATGAAGATGCCGGCCG
>MGTI01000235.1:878-5172 GCA_001799365.1 Desulfobacterales bacterium GWB2_56_26
AAACAGCTGCGATGATGATGAAATAATACCCGGGCCGCCGGGTGCGACTGTGCCGAAATACCATATATTTCCCTTGGGCCCATGCGGGCAGGAGATTGGACGTCAACTATTGCTTTGCCCGAATTTTATCGCAGTTCGGGAAATAAGACAAATATACGCGTTCGAATTGTTGGGAATGAGAAATCCGGGTTAGAGACTGGTGAGGGTATCGGCGTAGTAAACCGCTTGCAGATAGATCTCGGCTACCTTCTCCCGGGGGACTTCGATGTCGTTCAGGAAGCCAAGGCAGATGTCTCCAGCCCGGTTCTCGTGGGCAATGACCGTTTGCAGGAACCTGGCGAAAGGGCCTTCCAGGCGGGTGAGGGCAAGAACGGCATCCCCTGAGATAGGTACCTTGCCGAAGATCTCATCCACGGGGGCATCGAGCATGGCGGACAGCAGGGAGAACAGGCCGACCATGAACAGCTCGTCCGGATTGGGCCGTGTGAGGCTCATCCTGGCCAGGCCCTCGCAGAATTTCGCCCGGATCACCGCAAGTCGGACCAGTTCCGCCGGCTTGTTCGAGGCCATCTTCGAAATGGCCAGCATGGTGATGAACCGTTTCGCTTCGTTCTCCCCGATGAAAGCGATGGCGTAGGAAATGGAGTCGATCTTGCTCCGCCGGGAAAAAAAGGCGGAATTGATAAAACGCAGGAGTTTGTAGGAGAGGGAGACGTCGGAGGAAATGAGTTCGGTCAATCGTTTTCTCTCGATTTCGGGACGGTTGACTTCGGCTACCAGACTCAGCAGGGTGATCCTGCTGGCGGCAAGTTCCTTGATCTGCAGCACCTCCGGTTTGGCAAAGAAATATCCTTGAAAATAAGTGAAGCCGAGAACCCTCGCCTGCTCGAACTCCTCGTAGGTCTCGACTTTTTCGGCGAGAAACGTGATGCGATAGGGAGCCAGGGCAAGCAGCGCGGCCTGGATTTGCGATACGGGCGTCAGGCGGAAGTCGAACTTGATGATATCGGCCAGCTCAATCAGCGGCATGAGTTGTTGGTCGAACACGAAGTCGTCGAGAGCGAGGGTGTAGCCCAGTTTCTTCAACCTGCGGCAGGCGTCGATAACGGCCGGGGTTGGCTGCACGTCTTCCAGGATTTCGACGATGATCTTGTCGCTCGGGAAGTTTGCGGCGACATCTTGCATCAGCAGTTCCTCGGTGAAATTGACGAAGCAGGGCCGGTTGTTGCTGATCTTCTCCAGCCCTTCGGTGAGGAAGGAACTGGTCAGTACGACGGAGGTGGCCCGATCGCCGCCGACCAGAGCGAGGCTCAGTTCTTCGAGCCCCCGGTAGAGGAGTTCGTAAGCGTACAGATTCTTATGGAGATTGAAGATCGGCTGCCTGGCAATTGTCGTTTCCATAGTTCCTACTCCAGGCCAGCCAATCGCTTGCCTCGGGCATAATAGACTTTCATCTCTTCTTCGGGAACCATCCGGCCGCCCGTGCCCCAGACGAGATGGGTAGCTTCGGCCATTTTGGCCTTCCACCCAGTATAGTATCGATTCTCATTCTCTGCAACGAGCCGTATCGGCCCAGCCATGCCAGCCAGAGCGGAAGGCTCCATCCGGATGTCTTCGCTGTCGGCGAGCAGCGCAAGCAGAGAAAACATGGTGTTGTCGTCGACGGTGAAGACGCCGTCGAGCAGCGGGGCCATGACCCTGCCGATGAAGCCGGAGGCACGGCCGACTGCCAGGCCGTCGGCGGCGGTCTTGCCGTCCAGGCCGAAATCCTGCACCGAAACCTCATTGTGCAGGCCGGTGGCAAGACCCACGAGCATGCACGGGGCATGGGTCGGTTCGGCAAAGAAGCAGTGGACCTGGTCGCCAAAGATTTTCTTCAGGCCGAAGGCGATACCGCCCGGTCCGCCGCCCACGCCGCAGGGCAGATAAACAAAGAGCGGATGGTTTTCGTCCACCGGGACGGCGAGTTCCGCCAGCTGCTGCGCAACCCGCCTTGCGGCCACGGCATAGCCGAGGAAGAGGTCGGTGGAGTTCTCGTCGTCGATGAAATGGCAGTGCGGATCGCCTTCCGCCTGCCGGCGGCCGGTGGCCACCGCGAGACCATAGTCGCCCGGGTGTTCGACGACTTCCACTCCGTGTCGGCGGAGGAGGTCCTTTTTCCACTGCCGGGCCTCGGCGGACATATGGACGGTCACGTGAAAGCCGAAGCGAGCGCCCATAATGCCGATGGAAAGCCCCAAGTTGCCGGTCGAGCCGACGGCGATCTTGTAGCCGGCGAAGACCTTACGGGCTTCCTCGGTCAGCAGGGCGGCGGTATCCGTACCGGTTGGCAGCAGCCCCTCGGCCAGCGCCACCTCTTCGGCGAACTTCAGCACCTCATAGATGCCGCCGCGGGCCTTGATCGAGCCGGACACCGGCAGGAGATTGTCGCACTTGAGAAAGAGCCTGCCCGGCAGCTGCTCCCCGAATCGTTGCGAGAGCGCCTCCTGCATGCGCGGGATCGGCTGCAGCGGCGATTCGATCAAACCATCTTCGGCAGCGGTCTCGGGGAAGGCTTTGGCAATGAACGGGCGGAACCGGTCGAGGCGGTCGGCGGCCTCGTCGATATCCTGGGCGGTCGGCTGCGTTTCTGCGGGGGCGGCATCCTTTACTTCCGGTGAAAACCAGGTGACCTCCCGGTAGGCCATGACGTCGCGTAAAAGCGGGATTCGGGTGAGCCACTCACCTACCTTTTTCCCTCCAACGGTGTTATCCAGTACATTTTTTTCCTTGCCCGGCGGGCAGGAAGCCCCGCCGCCGGAACACGCCTCGCAGATCCGGCTCGGTTCACCCGAGGCTATACCGTCCAATTTCTCCGGCAGGTCGGCGAGATCGAGAATCATGAGCGCTTCCTTGTCCGGCGCGACCGTCCCCGCGGTCAGCCGCATGGCCTGGTTCTGCAGGGTTTCTTCGAAAAGATTGCGGGCGAAGCGGGCATTGCCGAAGCCTTCGTTCCGCCCTTCATAGGCCCGGGTAAGGAGATGGCGGAGCCCGTTCATCCCTTCTTGAGTGAAGCGATACTGGGCTTTTTTCAGGAACAGCTGGGTGATCCGGCACAGCTCGGCGGGGGTGAAATCGGCGAAATCGAGATAGCGGGTGAAGCGGCTCTTGAGGCCCGGATTGGTGTCGATGAACTCGTCCATGAGGGCGGGGTAGCCGGCCACCACCACGACCAGCTTCTTGCGGTTGTCCTCCATGAATTTTAACAGCGTCTCGATGGCCTCCCGGCCGTAATTGTCGCCGCCGCTGCTGCCGCTTCGGCTCAGGCTGTAGGCCTCGTCGATAAAAAGGATGCCGTCCAGCGCCGATTCGGCCACCTTTTTAGTCTTGACCGCGGTCTGGCCGAGATATTCGGCGACGAGGCCGGCGCGGTCGGTCTCCACCAGCTGACCGCCGGTGAGATAGCCGAGACCCTTGAAGATCTTGCCGAGGATGCGGGCGACGGTGGTCTTGCCGGTGCCGGGATTGCCCTTGAAGACGAAATGAAGCGTCACATCGGCGACGGCGAGACCCAGCTCTTCCCGCATCCTGCGAATCCTGAGGAAGGCTTCGAGACGCCTCACCTCGTGTTTGATGCCTGAAAGGCCGATCAGTTCGTCCAGTTCCGCTTTTGCCTCCGCCAGTAGCCGTTCCGAGTCCTGCCGGGCCAAAGTTGCCCCGTAACTCTCGATCTCGAACACCGTGTCGTCGCCGATGGCTTTCTTCACCTTGGCCGATTCACGGTCAAGAAAATCGAGCAGTTCCTTCTCGCGGCCGGTCAGCCGCTCGTCGATGTTGGCGAGCGAATGGACGAGATAGCGGATATCGTTCATCACCCGGCCGGAGAGGTGCGTCGAATTGCGTGTATCGCAAAAGAGGAGCAGATCGAGGATGATGTTGTCCCTTGCCCGTAATGCCGAAAAGGGAGCGGCGCTCTTAAGCCAGGAGTCGAGGAAGCCCGCGGCAGGGGAGGGGGGCTGCCGGGTTTGGGACCGGTAATGCGGGTCCTCTTTCATGAAGAGGTCGGCGAGATAGGCGAAGAGGTCCTTCATCCCGTCGATCGCCAGCATTTGGTCTGGTTTGACCGGGCCCTGTTTGCGGAAAAAGAGGATTAAAAACCCGAGGAAGTAGCTGGCCAGGGACAAGGAAATAAAGGTACCGAATTCGGGGTAGTCTTTCTTCAGTCGTCCGGCATCGGCCGCCAGCTTGCCGTCTGCCTCGCCGCAGCTGTCCCAGCTGCACTTCTTTTCGGCAAGAGTATTCGTGACCGCGGCAA
>MGTI01000236.1 GCA_001799365.1 Desulfobacterales bacterium GWB2_56_26
GCGCTGCATAATTTTTTCTTGTATTCCTCGTTGATCGGGTTGCAGAGGGTGTTCGAATCCTCAGCAACCACACCACAGTTTTCACATAGATAAGCCATTTCATTCTCCTATATTCTGGTTAAACAGTAGCCGTTGGAGCCGTTTTCCTGCCTTAAGAAGTTAGCGACAGCCCCTTTTACCGATTTCATCCCAAAATACAACATGCGGCACAGGCGGTTGCCTGCGGAACGAACCGATCGGACTACCTGAAAATGTTAAGCCGACATGTAAGGTTGTCAACGCGGATGAGAGGCAGATGGTCGATGGGAAAAGCGAGGGCGGAGCGGGGGGAGGAATGAAAATCTTGACTCTATTTTTCAAATCTGCCCATCAATTCGGCTTTCTCAATGGTGTGTTTTTCCACTTTCTCGTCAAATTCATTCATGCTGTGGATCTCTCCGAGAGACTCTGTGTTAAGGGCAAATAATCTGAAAAAATAGCGGTGAACTCCTGACGGAGGACATGGCCCGCCATAGCTTGGTTTGCCGAAATTGTTTTTTACCTGTTTTCCGCGAATAGAGTTTTCCTCAATCTTTCTGCTGGCTTTGTCTATATCATAAACCAACCAGTGGACGAATGTTCCCCTTGGAGCATCGGGATCTTTTACGCTCAGGGCAAAGCTTTTTGTTCCTCCCGGTACGTTATCCCACGTTAATTCAGGGTTGATGTCTTGACCTTTGCAGCTGTATTTGTTCGGAATAAATTCATTATTTTCAAATGCATTGCTTCTCAAGTTCATGTCTGAACCTCCCCTTTGTAAGGTTGTGATAGTAGGTGTCAGTCCAAGAGAATGTATTTGTAATGAATGTAAATATTCTGAGTCAATAATCAATGTTTGATCCAGGCCAGGGAGGAGTCGCAGGGAAAAACAAATTGTTGGAATCGGTATGAAGAGGTAATATCTGGCAAGGATTGTACAGGTTAGGAATAGATGCATGCATGTCCGTTCATCACCAACCTCAATGAGTGCAGGAGCATCCAATGATCTACCTTCCCTGGCTCCGGGCTGCCCGCCTCCAGTTGCACACCATCGGCTTCGCTCCTCTTCTGTTGGGAAATATTGCGGCCTGGTATGAACAGGGACATTTCAGCTGGATCCGATTGGGTGTCTCTGCCGTGATCGGTCTGCTGCTGCATCTGGTTACCGCTTTTTTCAATGACATAGCCGACATTCGCACAGATGAAATCAATGCTTCGCGCAGCCTGTTTTCCGGGGGCTCGGGGGTCATCGTCGAGGGCTTGCTTCAGCGATCCGATTTGGAAAGGGCTGCAATCGGGGCGATCTATTTATCGATATTCTTAACGTATATCCTGGTCGTTATGCTGCAGGTTCACTGGTGGATCTTCCTGTTTGTGGGTTGGGGCCTGGTAAGCGGGATCGGATACAGTCTTCCGCCTCTCAAGATAGCGTATCGGGGTGGTGGCGAGCTTCTGGTCATGGTGACGTATAGCATCGCACTCGTATGGTTCGGTTACTTTGTTCAGGCAGGGCCAGTTCACTCCCTGTTGCCCTGGGTTTTGAGCCTGCCGATCGGCTTCGCCGTTTTTGCTCTCATTACAGTCACTCAGTTCCCCGACAGGGAGGCGGACCTGCAGGCCCAAAAACGCTCTCTTGTCATCCTGATGGGCGAGTCGCGCACGATCAGGCTGGTGGCCGCTGCAATCATACTCAGTATTCTCGCTGTGCTCATCGCGCTTGTAACCGGCGCAATCCCTGTTGTAGCAGGCCTTCTTTCCCTCCTTTGCCTGCCTTTAGCCTACAGTCTGGTAAAAATTATCAAAGGAAAGGAAAGCGGGATGTCCATGTATGCAAGACTCTGCCAAGGCACGTTGCTGCTGACGTTGTGGCTTGGCGTTGCACCGGCTTTAGGGGTGATTGTGGATCGCTGGTTCGGGTAGTTGCGGAGAAAGGAGCCTATGGAGCCTATGGAGCTCAGACGGATTTTTCGGATCATCCTTGGAGCGTGCATCGATCTGACGATATTCGGTGTTTCAATCCCCTGGATTACCATCGTGGCGGGTAAGAATCTCGATGCCGCCTTGTTCGCTGCCATCAACCTTGATTCCATGTTTTTCGATCTGATTGGCATCGCCTTGATTGTTATGGGTGCAGGATGGTTTTCCTGGGCCAGTCTGCTGCTGATCAGGGACGGCCATGGGTATTTGACTGAACTGTTCTGTATCGAGATATCACCCGTCACGGAGCGCTTGATCACAGAAGGGCCGTTTGCCGTGCACCGTCATCCGATCTGCGTCGGCTATTTGGCGATCCTCGCAGGGGTCAGCTTTCTTCTCGGCGTATTCGGTGCCCTCGTTGTGGTGATTCCCCTGCTGTTGTTCTTGACGTACATCTATCTGCGCCTGTTTGAGGAACCGTGCCTGAAAAGACGCTTCGGCTCGGACTATCAAGTATACGCCGAACGGGTTCACCTTTTTTGGCCGTCCGTCAGCTCCTGTTGCCTCGGTCGCCCCTCTCGCCGATTCCGGTAAGTTTTTCGCTGAGCCGCCAAAGTTTGTCTCTCGCTTCGGAATCATAGGCCTGGTCGTGGGCACGGCCTCTGCGTTTTTCTTCGAAGTACTGTCCCGTCACATCTAGAAGCTCCGGACTCGTGGCAACATACACTACAACTTCGGCCCCGGATTCCGCGCTGCCCCGCGGGGTATAGCCGCCTTCCCGAACCATCTTGGTGTCCAGTAAAGACCCGGGGTGCAGGCAATTTGCCGTGATCCCTTTGTATTTCAGCCGTTCTGCAAGATCGAAGGTGAACATGGTCAGGGCGAGTTTGCTCTGCGCATAGGCCTTGTAGGGGTCGTAACCCCGCTCGAACATGACATTGTCGAAATCGATTTGCTGCTGCGCTCCGGAACAGACGTTGACGATCCGCGCAGGCGAGCCGTTCCGCAGAATCGGGATCAGCAGATGGGTCAACAAGAACGGGGCCAGGTGGTTGACGGCAAAGCATAATTCATGGCCGTCCTGGCTCAGGGGACGTTTGCCATGAGAGCCTTTGCCCGGACCGGCACCGGCATTGTTGATCAGAATATCCAGGGCGGAATACTCCGACCGGATATCTTCCGCCAGCTTTCGGACGCAGGACAGGGAGGAGAGATTCCGGACAAAGGCCTTCAGTTTGTCGTTACCTGTGGCTTCGCGGATCTCCCCCACAGTCGTCTCGCATTTTTCCGGGCTGCGGCCATGGATGAGCACGGTAGCTCCCAGCCGAGCCAGTTTTCGGGCGGTGATTTTGCCGATTCCATCGGTCGAACCGGTCACCAGAATTATTTGCTCTTCCATAGGTTTCATATCAATATGCCTCCTCATTGCGGCATGAGCGATCTGACGAAATATCGACGAGTATTGTTCGTCGACTCTTGAAAAATCTTAGACACAGGGTCGTGCATGTCAAGCAAGTGAAGAATATCGGCAAACAGGGATACGCTCGGATGACTGGGAGGTAAAAATTTTGGCCTTCACTATTCTGAGGCCGACCCGGCGATGAACTGGTATGATAACCGGATAGTTACATACCAAATCCGGGATCTTCATTTCATCCACTCCCACCACCTTTTCCTTCATTTTCAGTATGGAAATATTTGCCGCTTTACTCCCTTTCGTGAAGGTACTTATTGCCTTTGTCATCATGCTGGCCGGCATGCGCTACAAAATCGGCCTGGCCGCTTCGATCGTTCTCGGCGGAGTCTTCATGGGGCTGGTGTTCGGCATGGGTCCCGTGGCGATTGGTGAAACCGGGCTACTCGCGCTCACCCGCGAGAAGTTTCTCCAGCTGATCTCGATCGTCGGGCTGATCATGATCCTGTCGGATGCGCTGGAGCGGTCCGGCCAGTCCCGGCGGCTTATGGATTCGCTGTCGGGCTATCTGACCAGTCCGCGCCTGCGGCTGATCTTTTTCCCGGCGCTGATCGGCCTTTTGCCCATGCCGGGCGGGGCGATCTTTTCCGCCCCGATGGTCAAGACCATGGGCGAGGAAATAAAGCTCAAGGCCGAGGATCAAGCCTTGATCAACTACTGGTTCCGCCATGTCTGGGAAACGGCGTGGCCGCTCTATCCGGGGATCATCCTGACCGTGGCGCTGGCGGGTATTCCCATAAGCGACTTTATCACGAAGACCTGGCCGGGGATATTCGCCATGTTTGTCTTCGGCTGGTTCTTCCTGCTGCGGAAAGCCGTTCCGGCAGAGGTCGGAGAGAGGATATCCTTTGCCGGCACTGCGAGGCGAAGCCCGGCCAATGTCCTGCGTGAGGGGCTGCCGCTCCTTATCGCCATTGTCGGGGCGGTCGGCGGCGAGGCGATACTCGCCGGCTTTGCCCCGCAGATTCCCTTCGAGTTCGGCGTGATCGGCGCGCTCGTGGCGGCGGCGGTGGCGGTCATGGTGCAGAATCGGCTGGGGCTCGCATTCCTGCGGCAGGTGCTTGGCAAGAGGAGCCTCTGGGCGATGCTGATGGTGGTCGGCGCAATTTTTATCTTCAAGGATATCATGACGGCGGCGGGGATCGTCGAAGAGATGGCCGGTGCGGCGGGAGGCGGGGCCGCGCTATTCGCCGCCGCATTCTTCCTGCCATTTCTGGTCGGCATGGTGGCCGGCATCAATGTGGCGTTCGTCGGCGCCACCTTTCCGTTACTGCTCGGTCTGCTCCACAGCCTCGGCATGGAGGCCCAGATCATTCCCTACCTGGTCGTGGCCACCTTTGCCGGCTTCACCGGGGTCATGATCTCGCCGATTCACATCTGCTTTGTCCTCACCTGCAATTATTTCCACACGGATCTGAACCGGACCTGGCGGCGGCTGGTGGCACCCTGCTGCTGTTTTGCGGCAACGGGTGTGGCGCTCTTTTTTCTTCTTTCCGCTTTCTGAACTTCCGAGCGACAACTACACCTCGTCCGGAAGTTCATGGCCGTCCCGCCGTTGCCAGGCTGTGAGCAGCAGGGGCAGCGACGGCGGGTAATGGGCGACGGTTTCGGCAAAGGAATCCATCAACCGCAGGGCCAGCTGGTGCCAGTCGTCCCTGTCCCTCAACCTGGCGAGGCGGAGGAGGTTGTGGGCCGCCACGGAATTGCCGGCCGGTTCCGCTCCGTCGTAAACTTCCCGCAGCCGCACCTTGAGGCTCGCATCGGCGGCGCTGTCGTAGAAGTAGCCGCCGCTGTCGTGCCAGAACAGGTTGATCTGCTCCTCGGTCAGTGTTTCGGACCATCTCAACCATTGCGGTTCGTGCGTTGCCTGGTAGAGGTCGAGTAGGCCGCTCACCAGGAACGCATAATCGACCAGCTGGCCGGCGAGTCCGGCCTCGCCATCCCGGTAGCGGCGCATCAGCGTGCGGCTGGCCGGGTTGTAGAGGTTTTCTTCGATAAAGTCGGCCGTCCGTCCCGCGGCTTTCAAGAGCGATGGGTCCTGCAGGATTCTGCTGCCCCGGGCAAGCGCCCCCAGGAGCAGACCGTTCCAGCCGGTGACGATTTTGTCGTCCAGGTGGGGGCGGATCCGGGTCCGGCGCGCCTGGAGGAGCGCCAGCTTTGCCGCGGTCAATTGGGCCTCGACCTCTGCCGGGGGCATATCGAAACGCTTCGCTGCTTCCAGGTCGGAATGCACCCGATGGAGGATGTTTCTGCCGGTGAATTCGCCATGAGGGTCGTGATCCACGTTGCCGCCCTTTTCGATGCCGTGGGTAAAGCAGAACAGCTCGGCCGTGTCCGGGGCGAGCCGGGAGCGGATCTCTTCTTCCGTCCAGAGATAAAAGGCGCCTTCGCTGTGTTCCGTCGGGGCGTAAGGGTTGACGCTGTCCGCGTCTTCGGCGGCATAGAAGCCGCCCGCCGGGTGCTGCATGTCGCGAAGGAGGTAGGCAAACGTCTCTTCAGCCACCCGGGCGAACTGCCGGTCGCCGGACAGGACGAAGGCATCGAGATAGACCCCCGCCAGCTGGCCCTGATCGTAGAGCATCTTCTCGAAATGGGGCACGAACCAGCGGTCATCCACGGAATACCGGTGAAAACCGCCGCCAAGCTGGTCGTACATGCCGCCGTCTGCCATTTTTCGTAAGGAATGCAAGGCAATGGATTTTGCCTCTTCCTTGCCGGATCGTCGATGCCGGTCGATCAGGAAAGTGAAGACGGCGGGGCGGGGGAATTTGGGCGCCTGGCCAAAGCCGCCGTGTTTGGCGTCGTAACTCCCGGCGAGAAGATCGAAGCAGCGCTGAGGCGCATCCGCCGGGATGGTCGCGGTCGTCTTGTCTTCCCTGGCCAGCTGGGCGACCACCTGAATCGCCGCCCGCTCGATATCCATCCGACGTTCCTGCCAGGCGTCATTCAGGGCTTTCAGCAGGTCGGCAAATCCCGGTCGCTGATGGGCTGATTGGGGCGGAAAATAGGTGCCGGCATAGAACGGGCTGCCGTCGTGGGTGAGGAACACCGACATCGGCCAGCCGCCGGCTCCTGACAACACATGGGTGGCCGCCATGTACATCTGGTCGATATCCGGCCGCTCCTCCCGGTCGACCTTGATGCTGACGAACCATTTGTTCAGCAGCTCGGCGATTTCGGGATCTTCGAACGATTCATGCGCCATGACATGGCACCAGTGACAGGTCGAATAGCCGATCGACAGGAAAATCGGCTTGTCCTCCTGCCTCGCCCTGGCGAAGGCCTCTTCGCCCCAGGGATACCAGTCGACGGGATTGCCGGCGTGCTGCAGCAGGTATGGACTTTTTTCGGCGATCAAACGATTTGTTGTCTCAGGCATGGCGGGCCTCCTTGGTGCTTCAGGATTTTCTCAGGCGGTCCATCGGCCGAACATGGAGAGGGGGAACAGAAGGAGAAACGGTGAGATATTTCACATGTCCCGGTCAACGGGTGATTCTCTTGCTACTATAAGGGTGAATTACCCCCAGGAAACCCTTGCCGCCATGCATTGCAAAAAAGCCTGTGTCTATAATTCACGCCGAAATGGTCATTATAATAACTATTTTGTTTGCAAATACTCGATCTGGTCCTTATAGTGACCATTGAGGAAATCACACAAGGAGGCAGGTCATGCAAACAATTGAAACATTTGTTCCTATCACTCAAGCCAAGGCGAAGCTTTTGGAGATGGTGAGACAGTTGCACGATACCAACGACACCATCGCAATCACCAAAAACGGGGTTCCTGAAGCTGTCATGTTATCCATGAGGAAGTTTGAAGGCTTATTGGAGACTATCGACATTCTGGCCGATCCTGAAATGATGAAGCAACTTAAAGGTTCCGCTAAGGATGTGAAAGCAGAGAGGTTGATTGATCTTGACGAGGCATTTTAATGACCTATCAAGTCAAGATCACTGTTTTTGCCAACAATGCTGCCAAAAAACTCAGTCCTGAAATAAAAAAAGCTGCCAAAACAGCCCTGAAGGAACTGGCCGAAAATCCTTATCTCGGCAAAGAACTGCAAGCGGAATTAAGCGGCTTTTGGTCTTACAGGTTTTTGAGATATCGAATTGTCTATAAGGTCGACACTCATAAGAAAATTATCATTGTTTGGGCTATCGGT
>MGTI01000237.1:0-1479 GCA_001799365.1 Desulfobacterales bacterium GWB2_56_26
TTATGAGGAGCTGGCCCCGCTCAGGACCGGTCTGGTCGTGGCCGCCGAACGCCACCCCGATGCCGATAAACTGACCGTCTGCCAGGTGCAGATTGGCGACACCACTCACCAGATCGTCTGCGGAGCCCCCAATGTCCGAAAAGACCTGAACGTGGTGGTTGCCCTGCCCGGCACGTTGCTGCCGGGCGATATGAAAATTAGCAAATCGAAGATTCGCGGCGTCGAGTCTTTCGGCATGATCTGCTCGGAACGCGAGCTGGGCCTCAGCACCGCCCATGACGGCATCATGGAACTGCCGGCGGAGGCCGGCCACGGTCAGGCCTTTATCCAGGCGATGGGCCTTGCCGACACCTTTGTCGAGGTCGATCTCACCCCCAACCGTCCCGACTGCGCCTCAGTCATCGGCGTTGCCAGGGAAGTGGCGGGCGTTCTGAAAAAAGAGATTTCCCTGCCGGTAAGCGGCGCGGAGATAAAGACCACCAGCAACGAGTTTTCGGTCGAGATCGAATCAAGCGACTTGTGCCCCCGTTACTCCGCTCGGCTGATCAAGAACGTCAAGATCGGTCCTTCCCCGTGGTGGCTGAGAAAACGGCTGCTGAGCGTCGGCATGCGGCCGATCAGCAACATCGTCGACATCACCAACTTCGTCATGATGGAGTACGGCCAGCCGCTGCACGCCTTCGACTTCGATACGCTTGCCGGCAGGAAGATAGTGGTCCGGGCCCCACGTGAAAATGAAATGAACTTCACCACCCTCGACGGCAGTAAACGCCAGCTCGATGGTGAGATGATGATGATCTGCGACGGCGAAAAGCCGATTGCCGTGGCCGGAATCATGGGCGGCCAGAATTCCGAGGTAAGCGACACCACTACCAACATTCTGCTGGAGAGCGCCTGCTTCAACCCGGTTTCCATCCGCAAAACCGCCCGGAAATTGAACCTCGCCACCGAGGCTTCCTACCGCTTCGAGCGGGGCGTCGACCCGAACGGCACGATCAATGCCCTCAATCGGGCGGTCGAACTCATCTGCGAACTCGGCGGCGGTTATGCCCCCGACGACGGCGTCGACAATTACGGCGGCAAAAAGGAGCAGGTAACGCTCACCCTCAGGGTAGGCAGAACCACGAGCCTGCTCGGTATCGACCTTTCGGTTTTAGAGATCGCGGCGTTGCTGCAGTCCATAGGCATCCGCTGCATCATCAAGGACACTGACACCCTGCTCGTCTCTCCCCCGAGTTTCCGAGTTGATATCGAACGGGAGGCCGACCTCATCGAGGAAGTGGCCCGGCTCTACGGCTACAACCGGATCCCCACCAGCCTGCCGAAAGTCGACCTCAGTTATCCGGAGCAGGATAAAAGCCGGCTGCGGCGCCTCGCCATTGCCGACCGCCTGACCTCCATCGGCTTTACCGAGGCGATCAACTACAGTTTCGTCTCGGACAAGCATTCCGAGATGATGGATCTGACTGAGAGCGACGA
>MGTI01000237.1:1588-4981 GCA_001799365.1 Desulfobacterales bacterium GWB2_56_26
CAGAAAACCGACGTCAAGCTCTTCGAGATCGGCAAGGTCTTCAAACCGCAGGGCGAGAATACCCAGCCGCTGGAAACGACCCGGTTCACCGGGGTGATGTCGGGAACGCGCTACGGAGAGAGTGCCCCCCTCTACTTCAAGCCGGAACCGGTCGATATCTTCGATGTCAAGGGCGCGGTGGAATTCATCTGCCGGGAGATGTCCCTCGGTTCCATAGGCACCGTGGGCAACGATTCGACCACCATTCATTTTGCGACCCCGAAAACCGGAACCGAAGAGCCGTTTGTCGAAAAGGGCTATGCCCTCGATATTTTCATCGGCGAGCGCAAACTCGGCTCGCTTGGCAAAATTAGACCTGATATACTGCGCCGATTTTCCATAAAACATGATGTTTTCTTTTTCGATCTGGATTATGAAGGGCTCTGCGAACCAAAGGCCATCGAAAAGAAATTTGCATCGCTGCCGATCTATCCGTCGGTAAAACGAGATATAGCCCTGGTTGTCCCGACAAACGTGTCGGCCGGGGAATTGTTAACAGCAGTACGTAACGCCCCGGACAAACTCATCGAGAGCTGTGAAATCTTCGATGTGTTCCAGGGGGAGAAAATCCCGAAGGGTCACAAAAGTATCGCCCTGAGCATTACGTATCGATCACAGACCAAGACGCTCACGGAAAAGAATGTGGAGAAATCCCATGACAAGATTGTCCGTTTGCTGACAGAACAATTTGGGGGTAGTTTCCGCAATGCATGACAACAACACCAATCTGACCAGAAAAGAACTCACCGAAGCCTTAGCCGACCAGCTGGGATTTTCCCAGAGCAATTGCTCGCAGATGGTTGACAGCTTCCTCGATACCATGAAACAATCGATGGTGGAGGGTCGGTCGATCAAGCTTGTTCACTTCGGCACCTTTACTGTGCGCGACAAGTCGCCGAGAAGAGGACGCAACCCCCGGACCGGCGATACCATCACGATCAAGAAACGTCAGGCCGTCAGTTTCCGGCCGAGCAAAAAACTCAGGGAGCTGGTCAACAGTTAAGGCCGCTTCCTGGCATCTTGTATAGGGGGAAGGCTGGCACATGAAAATCGCATTACCAGACAAGCTCTATTTTAAGATCGGAGAAGTTGCCAAGATTGCCGATGTACCAACCCATGTCCTGCGCTACTGGGAATCGGAATTCCCCGGAATTCGCCCGAAAAGGGCGAATTCCAAACAGCGCCTGTACCGCAGACAGGATGTCGAACTTATCGTTGAGATAAAGTCCCTGCTGCACGAACGGGGCTATACCATCGCCGGCGCGCGAAAATTGCTGGAAGGTACAGGCGTGGTCGCAACCGACCCGCCACCGCCGACAGCGGCAATAAAACCGCCCCCCGGCCAGATCCTCACGCAGAAACTGAAGACCTTAAAACAGGAACTGAAAAACCTGCAGAATCTGCTCACGAATAAAAAAGAATAACGACTATCTGCCCGATACTATTGACAGCAAACCCAACAAATGGTAGATAGAGCGACACATGTCGGGATGTAGCGCAGCCTGGTTAGCGCACTAGTCTGGGGGACTAGGGGTCGGAGGTTCAAATCCTCTCATCCCGACCATTTGAAAAATTCAGGGGTTAAGAGCGAAAGCTCTTAACCCCTTTTTTATTTTCGTTAATGTGGCTTTAAAAGTTCCGAAATATCATTGTTCTTCCGGTTTTTGTGGGCTCTATTCTCCGAACTCTTTTATATTGGTTCATTTCAAGTTGTTCAACTGTTTCTGGCGAACGGCAATTATAACAGCTGCAAATCTTGATAGCACGACTGACATCGCAACCACGGCATTGCCTTTTTGTAGCCGAACGATTACAATATTTTATACACAGTAAAAACCACACTGGAATTCGACAGGTGGCTTGCAAGAATTAAGGACCGCATGACCAGGCAGCGATTGAATGTCCGTCTGCGTAAAGCGATGCTTGGCAATCTAGGTGACGTGAAGCCGGTAGGTGAAGGGGTTATGAAATGCGTGAACATTTCGGGCCGGGCTGGCGCATGTACTACGTACAGTACGGCGCGGTGGTAATTGTAATGCTTGGAGGTGGAGTTAAAACAAGCCAAGCGGCCGATATAGCCAAAGCTTTGAAGCTTGCTGCTATTATGGAGGATTGAATGGTAAAAAAAAACCGCGTTGCTGATCTTCCCGACTTTGATCCGGCAGAACAACTTAAAGACGAAGAAGACGTTGCCGCTTATCTGACAATTGTAATGGAAGAGAATGACCCCGCACTGCTCGCCGCTGCCCTTGGGGATATCGCCAGGGCTCGCGGAATGAGCGAGATATCCAAGGCGTCAGGTATTACTCGCGAGGCGCTGTATAAGGCGCTCCGGCCAAAATCCAGCCCACGCTTTGATACCATTCAAAAAGTATGTGCGGCACTTGGAGTGAAGCTCGAAGCAAAGCCCATACATTCCGCACGTGCTTGATGTGGGGTGTAAGATCTAATCCTGTCCAGGGGTTAAGAGCGAGAAGCTCATGGGGTCAAATAATATTACCCGATCCCTTTACAATTACATTCTGATGAGTTACGGACGTTTTTGGAATGAAATGTTAGTGAAGATCATCAGATCACCAATCCGCAGAAACCAAGCCGACCTCCTCTGAATCACTCTACGGTCCTTGAGCCGGAGCACATACTAGACCAAGTGCTTATTCGAAAACACTCTTTTCGACGCTCGATATTTACTCTACGCTCTATATCGTCCCTGCGGTCATCATTTGACTCGAAATAACTCAGATCATGAACTTGGCGCCGGTCGTCACCTGCACGCCTATCTTTGTATTCAGCCATATCAGCCTCCTCACCATACTTTGGCTCGTTGTTCTTTTAATCATGAGGGCCTTCAATCAAGGTAAGAAGAGACTGGGGCTAATGCTATGATTATCGCTTTGAGATTTTGCTTTTGATTGTCATTATGTTGCGAGATCGATTTTACCAAAGCATCTACCTTTGATTATTCCATGTTCTGGGCAAAGGAATTGTAATGTTCCACCGGAGCGAGGTCGTCGGTGAGGATCGGCCTTTGCGCCGGTCCGGAAAATTCGACGCGACGGGCGAGCATCGCGGCGATCTCGGGATCCGGGCTCTGCATGGAGATCCGCTCGGCGGACCGACAGGCGACGAGCATCAGATTCTGCAATTCCGCATCCCCTCTTCCCGTAGAGACTCTGAAGACATGGACCTGGGGGAATACCGCCCGATAGGTTGCCAGTTCAGCCTGGAAAAAGCCGCTTGCCGGGCCCTGCAGCGTGCCGCCGATGTTGAAGATAACAACTCCGTCGTCCTTCAATACCCGGTGGATTTGCCGAACCGCTTCTATGGTCGTCAGTTGGAAGGGAACCGAAAAAA
>MGTI01000238.1:0-7639 GCA_001799365.1 Desulfobacterales bacterium GWB2_56_26
TTTCTCTAACTTTTTCCTGGTCCTGAAGCAGGGAGCCAAAGCTGCCGCTCCTTATGCGGCTCTGGCTGATGCTAAAGCAGCTGGAGCCGTAACAGTCAACTATGGACTATTCTTCAATGCGGTCATCAGTTTTTTAATCGTTGCCTTTGCCGTGTTCATGCTTGTCCGTAGCGTAAACATACTGAGGCGCCAGGAAGAAGCCCAACCTGCAGAACCGACCACCAAGGTGTGTCCGTATTGCATGTCGACGATAGCGATCAAGGCTAGCCGTTGTTCCTCTTGCACATCGGAGCTCGAACGGGGCTGATATTGACGCAATGCCCAACGATTTGGTCAAGTCCGATGGGATCGGCCTTGACCGATCGCTCCAACCGCAGGTCGCAGGAAGGTGCTGACCGTATTATCGCGAAGCAACGATGTCCGGTCTTGTCGAATCGATGATATCCAGCAATTCCTGGGTTTCCCCTGCCGGCACGTTATGTCTGGCGAGCACTTCCTTGAACAGGGCGACCATACGATCCCACTCGCGCTCGGTTATGTTCAGGTGAGTGTGCGACTCCTTCATGCCCCGCCCGTGATAGCGGCATGGTCCGCCGGTGGCTTCGCATACCATGGCGGTCACATGATACTTCAGGTAAGGGGCCGGCACACGCTTGCGCGCAGCATCGATGGCCGGATTTTCGTTGAGGATGGGATCCGGAACGAGGGCATCGATAAAATCGCTGACGACCACCGAGACCGGCGCCAGGCCGCCCAGCCGATCGTACAGGGACTGCTGCTTTTGCGCCGTCTCGCTCTGTGCCAGTGCCGTCTGACATCCCAAAATAAGAACAGCGACCACCCAAAGAGTGGTTCGGAGAGTTGAGTTGCGTGTAATCATTTTCTCCTCCTTTTGTCTGTAGTGAAGCTGCGGTTTTCTATTCTATGACCGTCCGTGGCGGTAATGCATCCCGGCAGATCAAGGGTTCCCCGCAGGTCGATCCGGAAGTGCTTTTGGACGAAATCATATGCAAGAAATGCAACGGCTCCAACAGCTGAGCGTCTTCCGCTGCAGAATGTTTTTTTCCTCCGTGAAACTATGATTTTTTTAACTATAGGTTCAAGTGCAGCAAAAAGTTAGGTGGTGCGGGCAATACCCCATGAAACGGCGGAAGAAACAAGAGTCATCCATGACTATCATTAGAGAAAAGGAGAACTTTTATGGACGAAGATATTCATGAGATGACACGTGATGAACTCATCGATGAAGTTAAAAAATTACGCCAAGGCATCCGTCGGCATCGCGACAGCAGTCTCCATGAACTCTGTTGGCATCATCCAGCGCTATGGGGGTTACTGCCGGAAAAGACAGATCCAGTTCCTGAGGTACCGGAATGGCCGGAGTTCCTCAGAGGCTGCGTGAAATACCGTCAGTCGCTGGACGAGCAGGCACCGCACGCTCCACGAACGAATCGGCCATATGAAGAGTGAATCGGGTGAATCCATTTATGGTGCTTGACCACGACCGCTCAACTTCTCCACATACCGCAGGGCAGGCGTTGCCAGGATGCCGTGGACAAAAATTGAAATCACTACCACCAGCGCCACGAGGGCCCACAGTTCGTCGGCTGCGGGAAACTCGCGCCGGTTGAGCGCATAGGCCAGGTAATAGAACGAGCCGATCCCGCGGATGCCGAAAAAGCTCACGGTCAGCCGTTCGTGCCAGCTCATCCGGCAACCGATCAGGGCCACCGCCCCGCAGAGGGGGCGAACGACGAGGATCACCAGCAGGGCGCAGAGTACCAGCGGCCAGGTCAAAGGTGCCAGGAGTCCCGCTGCAAGCGCGGCCCCGAAGGCCACCACGATGATCGCCGTCATGACCCGCTCGATCGCTTCCGAAAAAACATGCATGGTCTTGTGGTAATCGTGATGCCGTTCGTAGGCGCGGATGACAAGACCGCCGACAAAGACGGCGATAAAGCCATATCCCCCGGCAAACTCGGTGATCCCGTAGATGAGCAGGGTGGCAAAGAGCGAGCCCAGGCCGATCATCGATTTTTCCAGCGGGCTGTGCGCCGGCAGGGCAATGACGATCCGGGCGAGAATCGCCCCGGTGGCGATGCCGAGCAGCGTGCCGACCGAGAGTTTGTAGACGACATCCACCAGCAGCCAGGCCCCGAGCCAGTTGGCCGGATCGCTGCCGGCGATGGCCATGACGACCGCCATATTGGTAAAGGGAAAGGCCAGGCCGTCATTCAAGCCGGCTTCGGAGGTCAGGGCGAAGCGGATCTCTTCCTCCTCTCTGTCCTGCGCCTCCTCTTCCGGAATCCCTTCGCCCGGCGCCCCGACCTGCACCTCGGAAGCCAGGACCGGGTCGGTCGGCGCAATCACCGCCCCGAACAGCACCGCCGTGACCGGCAGGAACGAGGCCAGCCACCAGCCGAGAAAGGCCGTCAGGGCGATGGTCAAAATCATCGTCACCCCAAGCAGCCGCCAGGTCGTATTCCAGCCCTTCCAGCTGAATGGCCGATCGATCTTCAATCCCGCCCCCATCAATGTCACGATCACTCCCAGCTCCGTGAAATGCTCGATAATCCGGCCCTGTCGTTGGGGATCAGGTCCCTCCAGTCCCAAAGGGAGTGCCCCGGTTACAACGCCGATCAGCAACAGGACAATCGGCATGCTCAAAGGGTAGTGTTCCAGCAGCTTCGGCAGGATGGCCGCCGCAAGAATGGCAAGACCGATGACGGCAAGCCAGAGGTCGTAGGTGTCGAAGGCGGTGAAAAGTTCTGCAAGCATATTCGATCCAAGGGTGGAAGCTGCAGGCAGCACCATCGGCATGATTGCTGAGCCTGGATGGGATGATGAGTGATGAATCAAGAATATGCCAGGAATGTACGCCGGGCAAGTCCCGGTGATTTGGCTGTTACGGGTCCGGCAAAATTAAACTTTAAGACTTGCCGAGAAGTGAGTGGCTTGCTCTGTCGTTTTCACAGGGCTTTCTCCACTGAACTCGGCCCGGGGCAGCTGTCGTTACTAGCTCAGAATAGGATCATGCCCCTATAGACAATATTTGCTGCAGATATTAAAATTTTGACACTTTTTTGCCGAAGGCTTCGCATCTCCGTCCAACTATGTCCTCTTGTTTGTATGCTCCCGCAGAAAACCGAAGCGGATGTCGCAACCATTTTTATCCATCTCCCGCGTCGCGTTTTCACCAATCCTTGCAAAGGAGGTTACATCATGAAACGAATGCAGATATTGAGTGTTATGCTGGTATTCATTCTGCTGGGAGGCACTTCGATCGCACGTGCTTCAGCTATTATGTTCACGGACCGAACCGCCTGGCAGGCTGAGGTCTTGGGCTTGGGCTACAGCCTGACGAACATTGATTTTGAAAACGCCGTCGTTTCGACAGGCGATACCGTCACGGCGGGGGATGTCATTTTTTCGTCTCCCGGTGTTCCGCTGGAAGTCAGGGAGGATTATGGGATTCCTTATGGTTCAGGCAATGTACTTTACCCTGCTTTCAATCAGCCGCTGCAGATTCAGCTGCCAATCAGCGTTTTTGCCTTCGGATTTGACCTCGGGGAACTCGAACCCTTGTTCGATTCAGTAGCAACGTTAAGCAATGTAGTACTATCCACCGGGGATGTCTTCGCCGGACCCTTCGAAGGCAATCCCTTCCCGACATTTGCCTTTTTCGGCTTTTCCTTTGACCTGCCCATTGTGAGTCTGTCGATGGCGCCTCACGCAATTGTCGAGCCGATCATCGATAACTTCACGTATGCGCGGTCGTCCGACGCCTTGCCGGAACCATCATCGCTGCTTATGCTCTGTTTCGGCCTGTTTGGTCTTGTGGCAAACGCATGGCGGAATCGGCGCAGAGAGGGAGAATAAGGTAGAGCATCGCCCGAGACCAAGAATTCCGGTGCGGAATGATTTCTATCCTCTTGAATTTTCATTGAATTACCACGAAGTGGCAGATATACCCATTGATTTTTGGGTATCTTCGCCTATTTTAACTTCATCGCACAGTCGCTATATTGACATCCTCAATCAATCTTTTCGGGGGGGAAGATTATGATGGATATGACGGAAATGATGGATGACGAATTGGGTTTGGAGGATTCGTCCGATTTTGTCAGAGCTTTCATTGATTATGCGGCAAAAAGATATGAGAATTTTGATTTCGGCAACAGTCCGGAACGGGAAGCAGTCCCGCCCATTATGAATGAGAGGCAGGTCACCGGCGGGCGGCTTTGTTTTGTGATTACCAAAAACAGAACCTCTTCCTGGGTTGAAGATCTTTCGGAAATGGTCAGCCTGGAAGAGCGTACGCGCATCTATAACTGATCCGACTACGCTGTGCCTTCACAGGTATCCTTACATTTTCCTTGGAGTAGGCAGAAGGAAGGTTCCGTCGGCCGCGGGTCCACGGCTGCCTGCACTCGGACCATCGTCAGCTTCCTCAGCAGCCCAAGCAGCCGCTGAACTGCATTCCAGCTCCTTCAGCTGAACGGCCGATCGATTTCAATCCAACCCCCCTCAGCGTTACTATCCCCCAGCTCGGTTAAGCTACTCGATAACTCACCGGTGTCCTTTGCGGTTGCGTTTCGTTGTTCTCTTGTTCTCTTTTTGGTAGATGCTGCCCGGGGGTGAGCAGTTAATACTAACGAAAAATAGGATTATGCGTCTATGGACAATATTTTTGTGAAACGTTAAGCTCCGGAAGTATTGCTGAGTGATCGCATCTCTCCGAGCGGAAGACCGCAGCGTCACCAGACCAGTCTTTTTATCCATCTCCCGTGTCGCGGAACAAACCAGTTTCGAGCCATCTACCACGAGTTGTCGCACTTGCATTGACCCAGTACGTCACTGAGGCATTACTCTCACTTCACCAACCATTCAAAGGAGGTTACATCATGAGACGAATTCACATGGCGGGTGTTACAGTGGTATGCATTCTGCTCGGATGGGTTTTGAACGTACATGCCTCGGCTATTATGTATACCAATCGATCTGCCTGGCAGGCCGACGTTTTGGGGGTAGGGTATAATTCGACGAGCATCGACTTTGAACAGACCACGGTGTCGTCAAACCATCTCTCGGTCACTGCGGGGGAGGTCACCTTCTCGTCTCTCTTTCTGCCGTTGGAAGTTACAAGTTATTACGGGATTCCATATAATGCAGGCAATGTTCTTTATCCCACTCATAACCAGCCGTTGCAGATCGAACTGCCGAGCAACGTCTACGCCTTCGGGTTTGACCTCGGGGAACTTGAGCCCCTTCTGGGATTTGATTCTACGGCAACTTTAAGCAACGTGATACTCTCCACAGGAGATGTCTTTGCTGGACCCTATGGTGGCACTATTTTTCCCACCTTCGCCTTTTTCGGATTTTTCTCCGATCTTTCAATCACGAGTTTGTCGATGTCGCCTCATGCCCTTGTCGAGCCGATTCTCGATAATTTCACCTATGCGCAGGCGGCTATACCTTCGCCGGAACCTTCTTCGCTGCTCCTGTTGAGCTCAGGCCTTTTCGGTCTGGTTGCCAACGTGTGGAGAAATCGGCGCAGGCAAGAAGGGTAAGGTTTTCACACTCTAATTTTTGCAAGGAGGAATTATTATGCGAAAGACATTGAGGACGAGCGTAGTGATGGCACTGTGTTGTATCACTGTCACAGCTTACGCCTATACCACCGAGCAGGCCGAGAAAGGCAAGCAGATTTTTGCCAAGCAATGCGCCGAGTGCCACGGGGCGGGTGGGGAAGGCGGCGTAGTGCCCGACGAATACAGTGACTATGCGGGGATGAAGGTTCCCCCGGTGGTGGGCAAAGGTTACCTGCCCCATATGAAGACTGCCGGGAACGTTTATGCCTTCATCAAATCACATATGCCGTTGCAGGCTCCGGGCAGCTTGAGCAGTGAAGATGCCTTGAACGTGGTCGCCTTCGATCTGATGGCAAACGGCGTGAAAGCCGACGGTCAGGCTTTGACTGCCGAAAGTGCCAAAAAGATCATGCTGCATGGGAAGTAATAAGACGAACACGAGTTTCACGCCATTCTCCGATCCTTGGTATGCGGTGGCTCTGGCAGGCTGGAGAGATATTTCCCTGGATATCCTACATTTTTCCTGACCGGAGAATGGCGATGATCAGCCACAGGCCGAGGAGCGAGGCGATGCCGTAGGCGGCAAGTCCGAGCAGGGTGGTGAGAGAAAAGGTCGCGCCGCCCACGCTGATGGTCATGAGCGTGATCGGGGATGCGAGCAGCAGCGAACCGGCGATGGTCGAGGCGGCGATGAGCAGCCCGACGACGGCCCGGTTGAGACCCCGCTCGAACCTGCCGGCGATAGGATCGAGGCCGCTGTGGAGGATTTCCAGGCGGTGCCGGCCTTCGGCCGTCCGTTTGAGGATGGCGTGGGCCAGTCGCGGCATCATCTGCAGGGAAGCGCCCAGGCCCTTGGCGTCCCGACCGAGACCTTTCAGGAGATTGCGGGCGTCGTAGCCCCGCTGGACCAGCTTTTTGGCGTAAGGTTTCGTGACTTCCAGGATGCTGGCGTCGCTGCCCAGGATCTTGCCGAGGCCTTCCGTCTGGACGAAGGTCTTGAAGAGCAGGAGCAGATTGCGGGGAAAGCGGATGCGATATTTATAGGCGAGGCGCATGACCTGTTCGTAGACATCCTTCACGGCGATAGTCTGGAGGGACCGGCCGTAGAATGGTTCGCTCATGTCTTTCAGGTCTGCGCGGAACTGCTTGAGATCGACGGCCTCCTCGTCGATGAGGCCGGCGTCCCGGAAGGCGTCCAGGACCATGTCGTAGTCGTGCTCGGCGTAGCCGAGAAAGATATTTGCCACCTGCATCATGGCTTCTTCGTCCAGATAGCCGATGATGCCGAAATCGATCAGGCTGACCCGGCCGTCGTACATGACGATGGTGTTGCCGGGGTGGGGGTCGGCGTGGAAGAAGCCGAAGTCCATGAGCTGGCGCGAAAACGACCGCAGGCCGATCATGGCCACTTCCTTGGGGTCGAGGCCCGCCTGGCGGATTTTTTCGACCTCGTCCATCTTGATGCCGTCGATATACTCCATGACGAGCACCGATCTGGCGGTGTAGGCCCAGTAGACACGGGCGGTGTAGATTTCCGTGCTGCCGGCAAAATTGGCGGCAAACTTCTCGATGTTGCCGCCTTCGATAAACATATCCAGCTCTCGGAATACCGTCCGCTCGAACTCCTTCACCAGGTTGACCGTTCCGAGGATCCGGGCAAATTCGAAGATTCTTTCCAGCCGCGCCGCGAAGAAGAGCATCACTCGGATGTCGTCGCGGATCTTGCGCTCGATGCCTGGCCGGATGACCTTGACCGCCACCCGCTCACCACTTTTCAGCCGGGCCTCATGCACCTGGGCCACGGAGGCGGCGGCCAGCGCTTCCGGGGAGAATTCGGTGAAGATCTGGTCGATGGACGAGCCGAGTTCGGCTTCTACCACCGCCTTGATGGAGGCGAAGGAGACAGGCGGGACGCTGTCCTGGAGCTTCTTGAACTCCTCGGTATACTCAGGCGGAAAGAGATCAGCCCGGACGCTCATCAGCTGCCCCAGCTTGATGAAGCTGGGGCCAAGTTCTTCGAGCATCCGGCGGATGCGTTCCGGCGAGTG
>MGTI01000238.1:7667-10809 GCA_001799365.1 Desulfobacterales bacterium GWB2_56_26
GCATCGGCACCTTCCGCTGGACCTTGCCTGACCAGGTGTTCGATTATATTGCCGTAGCCATGTTTGGCCAAGACCCTGGCAATGGTGCCGAAGCGGCGGATTCCTTTCATGGGGTCTTATTCCCGTTTGTGGTTTTTGGTTCGCATGCCATTGTTTTTTCCCTTGCTCCATCCCCTACGTTCGATATGTATCCCTATCCTGCTGGACACTAGCAACAGGGCAAGTGGAAATCAAGCAAAACCTAACTCAATATAGTCTCCGGTCTGCGACTGTCGCTCGCGAGGATATTTCACTCATAAGGTGGATATCCAGGTGTTGCCATTGGATCTCCAGGCTCAAGAAGTTTTGTGGGAAAAAGGTGGAAAAAGAGTAATACTGAATGGGTTTCAAACTGCGCGGAAAATGAGAGAGACATATTCAACGCTTCGCCCGGCCGCGGGCGAAAATTGAGGCCATGACTATGACCGGAAAAAAGTTGTACACCATCGGCTTTACCCAGAAGGACGCCAGCGAATTTTTCACCAAACTGAAACAGGCGGGCGTAACGAAAGTCCTCGATATCAGGCTCAACAATGTTTCGCAACTCGCGGGGTTTACCAAACGCGATGATCTGGTCTTTTTCCTGCGAGAAATCTGCAACTGCGACTATCGCCACGTCCTCGATTTTGCGCCAACCAAGGAAATACTCGACGCCTACAAGAAAAAGCAGATCGACGGAATCGAGTGGGAACGACGCTTCAGCGAGTTGATAAGAGCGAGAAAAATCGAAAAACTTATCACCCCTGAAGAATTGGACAACGCCTGCCTGCTGTGCAGCGAACCGACCCCCGAGCATTGCCACCGCCGCCTGGTGGCGGAATACCTGCAGGAAAAATTCGGCAATATCGAAATACTCCATTTATAGAATCGCCGACGAGGCAGAATAAGGAGAGCGCATGGATATCGTTGATGCCATAACAAGGCGAAAAAGTATCAGAGATTTTACAAGTGATCCGGTTCCGCAGAAGGTTGTTCGGGAACTCCTGGAAGTTGCGTGTCGCGCGCCGTCGGCAATGAACACCCAGCCATGGGAGTTTATCGTGGTGGCCAACGAGGCCCTGGATGCGGTCAGACGAGCCATGGTCGAGAAATTACGCGCGGGTGAAAAACCGCATTCGGAACATTCCGTGGTCGGATGGCCGGTAGAGAGCATTTATCGCCGTCGGCAGGTGGAGCTGGCCAAACAGCTCTTTCAACTCATGGATATCCGGCGGGAGGATGCCGATAAACGCGCGCAATGGCTGGAACGGGGATTTTGCTTCTTTAATGCGCCGGCTGCGATCATTGTCTGTGTCGATCGCATGCTTGCCGAGGGCACCCCGATCTTCGACATTGGCGCGGTGACCCAGAATATCTGCCTGGCCGCCCTGCATTACGGGTTGGGAACGTGCATCGAGGATCAGGGCGTGATGTATCCGGAGGTTCTCAAAAAATATTGCGAAATCCCCGAGTCGAAGCAGATTGTCATCGCCATTGCCCTCGGCTATCCCAATTGGGATTTCCCCGCCAACCGGCTGGAATCTCAACGGGAATCAGTCGATTCGCTAACCAGGTGGTGCGGGTACGGGGGTGGGACGCCGGGGAGGGAGTAGGGGCGAAAAATATTTCGTCCCTGATTCGTTGAGGGCGAAAGATTTTTCGCCCTTACAGGCAGCGGACACCGCCGAGGCACCACATGCAGTGGCCGCAGGGGACGGTGATGCCGTAGCAGTCGTTGGTGAAGGGGTAGCTTTCGTTGGTGATGTCGGGGCAGGGGCCGAGAGCGCAGCTGCGGCAGAAGGGGAAGTCGTAGCTGCCGGCTTCGCGCCGGAAGGTTCTCGATGCTTCGGCATTCCAGATTTCTGCCAGTGATTGTTGATTGATATTTCCGAGGCTTTTGGCGGTGACGCGTTTTTCCTCGCCGTCCATGTAGCAGGAGTAGCTGTGCCAGAGGGCATGGCAGGGCGTTACTTCGCCCTCAGGGGTGATGAATACCGATCCCTCCTCGATGAACCGGCAGCTTCTGGCCGCCAATGCCTGCGGAGCGGGCAGTTCCAGGCGGATGTTGCGGGCCGCGGCGATTGCAATGGCCCTGTCGCAGGAACTTGCCAGTTGACTGAGATCGCGGCCATGCCACTCGATCAGGGACTTGAGGTGCAGAGGGATGTTTTTTGCCCGGGCCTCGCCCGTCAGCTGCCGCAGAATGGTGCAGATCCGACGGGCGTTTTCGTCCTTTGGGTTGCTCCAGATCGGCAGGATGCCGTTGACCAGCGACACGCCCTGTTCGACAGCGAGCTTCTGGTGGCTGGCAAAGAGCCGGGTGGCGCTTTCGGTGTTGGGGTTGAAGAGACACTGGTGTTCCATTTCCGCCTGGTAGGCGAGGAGATGGCTGGCGAGGATGAAATCGGCGCCGTGGTCGGCGGCCTGGGTGACCAGGTCCGGCAGCAGGGCGATGTTGTCCTTCATCAGGACGATTTCGATGCCGAGCTGGAAATCGACGGGCTGGATCGCCTGTCTCGCCCTGCCCAGCGCAGCCAGGGCCTGGAAAACCGTGGACGGATGATGCGCGCCGTGGCCGTTGTTGCCGGCCGGTTCTCCATCCAGCCCATCCAGGGAGAGGCAGAGCCGGTTCAGACCTGCTTTCAGCAACTGCCCTGCCGTGTTCTCGTCGAGCAGCAGGCCGTTGGTCTGCAGCCCGATCCAGGAGCTTTGCGGCATATGGCTGCGCGCGAGCTCCACCATCGCCGGCAGGTCGGCGTGCAGAAGCGGCTCGCCGATGCCGTTCAGAACCAGGGCTTCGGCATGGGGCAGCGCATCCGCCAGGCGCCTGAAGGTGGCAAGGGACATGCCGCTCTCCCGAATCCTGCTGCCCGGCGTCCACTTGACGCACATCGGGCAGCACAGGTTGCAGTGGGTGGTAATTTCGGCGTAGATCTTTCGGGGTCCGGAGGTGTTCATAAGCTGCAATGGAGGAAAAGCTCTGCTGAATGAGAATGGTTCTTGGAAAGCGATTTGACATGGTAGCATGATCTTGCATACAATGAAAGGTCTTGAAGCATCAATTTTCCTTGAATCCAGGAGGTGAAAAATGAAAAAATCGACCGGCACGGCCGCAGTCGTCCTG
>MGTI01000239.1 GCA_001799365.1 Desulfobacterales bacterium GWB2_56_26
CGCCGGCAAGATCGTCCGCCACTTCCAGGAGAAGACCCTGGAGGTCTTCGAACACGACATCGCCAGGCTCACAGAGGTGCCGGGTATTGCCCAAAAAAAGCTCGAAATGATCGAGGAGGCCTGGCGCGAGCACCGCATGGTGCGGGAAGTGATGATGTTCCTGCAGGGCCATGGCATCTCCACCCTCTTTGCCGTGCGGATCTACAAGAAATACGGCGAAGAGGCGATTGATATCGTCAGCCGAGACCCGTACCGGCTGGCCGCCGATTTCTACGGAATCGGCTTTTTCTCGGCCGACAGGGTGGCGCTCTCCATCGGCTTTGCCGAGGACAGCGAGCAGCGGATAACGGCCGCGATCCGCCACGTGCTCGCCGCCGGCCGCGAGCAGGGTCATTGCTATCTGCTGTCGACCCAGATCGCGGCCGAGGTCCAGGCCCTTCTGGGTTTTGATCCCGCGGCGCGGCTGACCGAGATCCTTACGACGATGGAGCGGGAAAACCACCTGAAGGTCCGGGTGCTTCGTCCGCCGGGCGAGGAGGAGCGGATCTGTTACTACTCGAAGACCCTCTACTACGACGAGGCCTATGTGGCGGAGCGAATCCGGGCCATGGCTCATCCCGAAAACCTTGATGAGCAGTTTATTGGCCGCTGGATCGATCGGTACTGCACCCAGCAGGGCATCCAACTCAGTCGGGAACAGGCGGCAGCGGTGCGGTCGGTGGCCGCAAGTCGCTTTTCGGTCTTGACCGGCGGCCCCGGTTGCGGCAAGACCACCACGACGCTTGTCATCGTCCGGCTGCTTGAGCATCTCCGCCGGCGCGTGCTCCTTGCCGCCCCCACCGGCCGGGCCGCCCAGCGGATGAGCGAGGTTATCGGCCGCGAGGCCAAAACCCTGCACCGGCTGCTCGAATGGCAGAACGGTACCTTTCAGAAGAATGAGGAGCAGCCGCTCAGGGTCGACTTCCTCATCGTCGACGAATGCTCGATGCTGGATATCTCGCTTTCCGCAAGCCTCTTGAAGGCGGTGCCGCATGCCAGCCAGGTGCTCTTCATCGGCGATGCCGATCAGCTGCCGGCGGTGGGAGCGGGCAATGTGCTGCGGGATATCATCGGCTCAGGAACAGTCCCCGTCCTGCGGCTGACCGAGGTGTTCCGCCAGGCGAAGGCCTCGAAAATCATTGAATTCGCCCACCAGATCAACCATGGGGTCACGCCGCACATCGATTCTCCCTTCAAGCGGCCGGAGGTGTGGGCTAATAAAATCGACTGCCTCTTCATCGACTCCGATGAGGCAACCCAGGAGCAGCTCGATTTCGTTGGCCGCGTGAAACGGTTCTACGAGCTGCGGACCGAACAGCTGGAATCTCTGTCGACGCACGAAAATTTCTATGAATTCCGTACGGAAGAGCCGATTGGCTCGGCCTATGAGCAGGATTTCATCGTCCCGCCGAAATTCAGGCACGTGGATCTTGCCAAAATCAAGGAGGCGACGGGGCATGTCGATGAACTGAAGGCGGTGCTGGCGAAAGTCCATCCCTGGTCGACCCTTCATTACGGCATGGCCGCAGTCGATGCGGTGGTGCGCCTTTACCTTCAGTGGATTCCCAAATATCACGGTCAGGAAACCGAGATCCAGATCCTCACGCCGATGACCCGCGGAACCCTAGGCACCGCCAATCTCAACCGGGTGATCCAGGAAGCGGCCAATCCGCCTTCCCCGGGCAAGGCCCAGCTGCAGGTGGGCGAGCGGCTGTTCCGCGACGGCGACCGGGTCATCCACCGGCGGAACAATTACGAACTGAATGTCTTCAACGGCGATATCGGCCGGATCGAGGCCATCGACAACGCCTGTCTCAGCTGCGTGGTGGTCTTCCCTCCCGATGGTCGACGGGTCGTCTATCGGAAGGACGATATCCTGGAGCTCGATCTGGCCTATGCCATCACCATCCACAAATCCCAGGGCAGCGAATTTCCGGCGGTTATCATGCCGGTTTTGACCCAGCATTTCAAGATGTTGTTCAAGAACCTCGTCTATACCGGGCTGACCCGGGCCCGGCGGCTCGCCGTCCTGGTCGGCACCCGCCGCGCCCTGGCCATGGCGGTGAAAAGACAGGATACCAGCAGGCGTCAGACCGCTTTGCAGCTGCTGCTCGCCGTACCGCAAAGCGCCGCCGACCGGTCCGTCCGGTACAGCACTGGCAGAGGCGCAGGAAATGTATTAAGATAGCCGTTCGCAACAATCATCAGAAACACCTTCGGAGGATTTCCCGAATATGTACATTTGTGTCGACTTTGACGGAACGGTGGTCGATCACCGCTATCCCGACATCGGGCAGCCAGTGCCCGGAGCCATCGACTGGCTCAAGAAACTGCAGCGGCATGGGGCCAAGATCATCCTGTTCACCATGCGTTCGAACAGCCCGGAAGGCAGCAATCTGCTCCTCAATGCCGTGCAGTACCTGGAATCGAACGGCATCAAGCTGTACGGGGTGAACCGAAATCCCGATCAGGACAACTGGACCTCCAGCCCCAAGGCCTACGGCGATATTTATATCGACGATTCGGCCTTCGGCTGCCCCCTCATTCTGCCTAAGGGTTTTGTCAGGCCATGCGTCGATTGGAAAATCGCCGGGCCGCAGCTCGAACACATGTGTTTGAACAGAAGGTAGTCAGCAGCACCCGCAGCACCTGCCACCCATCGTGAATTCGGCGCAATCGTCGGAACGGGAAGGAGTGTGCCGGATCCCTTCCTCTTAAGATTTTTGCAAGAGACCTAAATAGACCTCAAGGGTATTGAAAATTTCCTCGGCGACGATGAGGTTGCCCGCCTTGACCGTCCGGGAGAGATCGATGATCAGCGAGGCCAGCTTCTGGAAGCCGAACATGCCGGCCACCCCGCGCAGCGCGTGGGCCTTGTCGTAGAGTTTGTCGTATTCCTGCTGCTGCAGGGCGAGTTTCATTATGTTCAGGTCTTCGGCGATGGTCACGAGCAGGTTGGGGATGAGTGTCTTGAGAGACTCCGGCACATCTTCCGGCTTTTCGCGCTCCAGGCAAAAGCCGAGGGCCTTGTTGCCGAGGTCTATCGGCTGCCGCCCTCTCCGATCCTCGATGGCATACTTGTAGATGGCCTGAATCAACTCCCTCTTGAAAAAAGGCTTGCTCAGCACCCCGTCGAAACCGGCTTGCAGGAATTTGTTCTTCTGTTCCTGGAAAGCATGGGCGGTAATCGCCAGGATGGTTTGCGGGTTGAGGTTGCCTCGCTTCTCCATGGTTCGGATCTCCCTGGTGGCCGTGATCCCGTCCATGACCGGCATGCGGATATCCATAAGAATGAGGTCGAAATTGTTCTCGGTCACCAGCGCCAGGGCTTCCCGGCCGTTGGCGGCCGACTTCAAGCGGATTGGGTATTCCTGCAGATAGACGCGGATCAGCTCGATATTGTCCTTGATATCGTCGACCACCAGAACGGCGACTTTCGGAAAACTGTCGGGTTCGATGAACGAGCCGTCGAGGCTGACGCGCCTGCGGTCCGACGGTTCGGCCGGCGGCAGCGGAATGATGCAGCTGAAGATCGAACCCCGTCCGAGTTTGCTCTCGACCTTGATTTCCCCGCCCATGGCCCTGACCAGTTTTTGACTGATGGCAAGGCCCAGACCGGCACCGCTGTGCTGCTGGGCTAAAGAGTCGTGGGCCTGGGTGAAACGGTCGAATATGATCTCCTGCTGCTCCTCGGAAATGCCGATGCCGGTGTCGATGACGCTCAGGACAAGGCTGCCGGGCTTCTGGTAATCTTCTTTTATTTTCAGGGTAATGGAACCGCTCGGCGTGAATTTGACCGCGTTGTTGATCAGGTTGAGGAGAATCTGGAAAAGTTTGAGGGGATCGCCGATCCGTTCCATCACCAGAAGCTCTTCCAATTCCACCGCATACCGGAGATTTTTTTGAATGCAGAGCGGCAGGATGGAGGCCTCCAGCTGGTTGAGGATTTTCACCAGACTGAAGGGTTCGGGCTCAATGGTGATCTTGCCCGCGTCGATTCGAGAAAACTCCAGGATATTGTTGAGAATTTCCATAAGTTGCCGGCCGGTTACCCGGAGGCTGTGCAGGTACTGGGTCTGGGATTCGTTCAGCTCGGTATCCGCCAGCAGGTTGGCCATGCCGAGGATGATGTTGAGGGGGGTGCGGATTTCGTGGCTCATATTGGCCAGAAAATCCGACTTGGAGATGTTTTCCTGCTGCACCCGGTGATGGTATTGCAGGAGTTTTTCGTTGGTCTCTTCCAGGTGATGCCGGTCGATACCGTCTGAATTTTCCTGCCGCGTCTCTTGCGTCTGCAGGCGGACGAGTTGTTCTTCCAGGTCGGCACAGCGCTTGTTCAGGCGGATAACCTCTTGTTCCAGTGATATCCGGCGTTCGTCTTTCATAGGCATTCGAACTCAGGTTAGGTATCAAAAGGATGACCAACAGTTTAATGTTGGAGCTGTTATGAATATTACCTGAAAATCGCCTGAACGAGAACAAATTCCTAGTAAAATTTTCTCGTTCATTCGGCCTGACATGTTATGTTCCGTTTAGTACTGAAAGTGTGTCTGAGTGTAGCTTCCGTGCTATGACCTCTCTGGCCTGAACCGGAACAAATTGATGCGGAAATTTTTCCCGATAAATGCTAGTCTGCCGACAACGGCCGGCGGGCCTGTCGATTGTCATCGGGAAAACGAGAATAATCAGCAACTATCCGTCGAAAAGGAGTCGTCTCTTCTTTCGGCGGCCATACGAATATTGAGGAAATGATCATGGGTGTGACTGTCACACAATTGTATCGCCGGATCGATGAGGACCGGGCGTATTGTTTTCATATCGAGTCTGAGCGGAGCCTGACGTCTGAGGAGATGACCTGTCTGCGGCTGATCCTGGCGGAAGGCTTTCTGCAGGATTCGGTTCATGCAGAACCGGTGCCGCAAGGAGAGAGGGTTATCGAGGTCGGGCCGCGGCTCAATTTCGCCACCGCCTGGTCGTCGAATATGGTTTCCATCTGCCAGGCGACGGGCCTTGCCGCCGTCACCCGGGTCGAGCGGTCGCGGCGCTACCGGGTGCCCGAGGGGCAGGACCTCCAGGAGTTTATCGACCGGCATCACGACCGGATGACCGAGTGTCATTATCCGGGGCCGCTTACCACCTTCGAGACCGGAGTGGTGCCGGAACCGGTTTACGAGGTGGATCTGAAAACCAAAGGCCCGGACGGCCTGACTGAACTGCCGGGAATTTCGATGGACGAGCGGGACCGGAACCTCTACTACGACTATTTCGTCAATCGGCAGGGCAGGAACCCCACCATTGTCGAGATCATGGATCTCAACAACGCCAACTCGGAGCACTCCCGCCACGGTTTTTTCAAGGGCAAGCAGATCATCGACGGCGAGGAGATGGAAGATACTCTGTTCGGCCTGGTGACTGCCACCCTCACGGCGAGTCCCAAAGGCTCGGTTATCGCCTTCAAGGACAACTCCTCGGTCATCGAGGGCTACGAGATCGACACCCTGATTCCGCAGGAGCCGGGCAGCCCCTCCTCCTTTATTCCGGTGCGCACCTCCTACCACCCGCTTTTAACCGCGGAAACCCATAACTTTCCCACCGGCGTGGCGCCCTTTCCCGGGGCAGAAACCGGCACCGGCGGCCGCATTCGCGACGTCCAGGGCACCGGCCGGGGCGGCTTTGTCATTGCCGGCACCGCCGGCTACTGCGTGGGCAATCTGCATATTCCGGGCTATGATCTGCCCTGGGAAAACCGCTATCCCTGTCCCGACAATCTGGCCGACGCCCTGACCATCGAGATCGAGGCCAGCAACGGCGCCTCCGACTACGGTAACAAGTTCGGCGAGCCGCTGATCCAGGGCTTCACCCGGTCGTTCGACATGCGGCTGGCCGGCGGCGAGCGCTGGGGCTTCCTGAAACCCATTATGTTCACCGGCGGCATCGGCCAGATCGACGCCCGGCTGACCGAGAAAAAGGCAGCTGTCAAGGGCATGCTCATCGTCCAGGTCGGTGGTCCCGCCTACCGGGTCGGCTTCGGCGGCGGCGCCGCCTCCAGCATGCTCCAGGGCGAGAATGAGTCGAGCCTCGACTTCAACGCGGTACAGCGCGGCGACGCCGAGATGGAGCAGAAAATGAACCGGGTTATCCGGGCCTGCAACGAGATGGGCGACAAGTCCCTGATCGATGTGATCCACGACCAGGGAGCGGGCGGCCCTGCCAATGTGCTGAAGGAACTGGTGGAAAAAGCCGGCGGCCGGGTTTCGATCCGCAACATCCGGGTCGGCGACCCGACCATGTCGGTCCTGGAGATCTATGTGGCGGA
>MGTI01000240.1:0-5425 GCA_001799365.1 Desulfobacterales bacterium GWB2_56_26
CCAAAGAAATGGGTAAAGGTACCGGCATGGGTCTCGCGATCGTCCATGGCATCATAAAGAATTACGGCGGAGAGATAACCTGCCGCAGCGAAATGGGACAAGGCACCCAATTCAACATCGTGCTGCCGATGTATGCAGGAAAAATCGTACATGGCAGCAAGCCGATCGATACCATGCAAACCGGCACGGAACATGTCCTCCTGCTCGATGACGAAGAGATCCTGGTTGAGATGGCCAGAAACATGCTGGAGCGCATGGGGTATAAGGTTACCACCAGAACAAGCAGCCTCGAAGCCCTGACGACCTTTGAAAATCAACCCGGAGCCTTTGATATCGTCATTACGGACCAGACCATGCCGGGTATGACAGGAATCGATCTTGCTCGAAGAATGCTGCAGATCCGGCCGGATCTGCCCGTCATTTTATGCACCGGCTACAGCAGCCAGATTTCGGAAGAGAAAGCAAAATCATTCGGAATACAAGGCTTTGCCATGAAACCCTTGTCCAAAAAGGAACTGGGTGACTTGATCAGAACGGTGCTCGACAGCAACGGGGTTGTAAGGTTTCGACCTCGATAAAAACCCATCGCACCGGTTGAAATCCGCATTACTCTTATTAATTAGGTATGACTTACCTGTGCTCGACGAAGAAGGAGAACCGGCGCAGATCGTATGACACAGGGCAAAGGCCGCCGCAATTATCCGCGATATGCAACTGCAAATTTTAAACGGGAAAATATCACGATGATTCTCTACGATCCACGTATCCCGGCAAGCCTTGTCGAGTTCGGCATCCAGATTCCCCTTCGGGACAGTCGTTCCATCAAGACATTGCAGGCACTCCTCGACGATCGCAGGTTAAAATCGCTGCAAAAGCAGTGGCATCGGGACCGGATTGTCGAAACGCTGACCCGGGAGGACCTGTTGCGGGTCCATTCGCCCGGATACGTGGAACGTCTGTACTCGGCAGCTCTTGAGCAAGAGATCATTTCCACCTTTGAACTGATAGATGCCGAGGGCAAGTATTACCGGTATGCCCCGGAGACTGCCACGCGGCCTCTTACCGATCTTTTCGAACGTCTCCTGCTGAAGTCGGCCGGCACGGTGCAGGCCGCCCGGCTTGCTCTGCAGCATGGGTTCTGCTTTTCCTTTACCGGTGGCGCCCATCATGCCCAGCGCGATTTCGGCAATGGCTTCTGCCTGATCAACGATGTGGTCATCGCTCCCCGCAAGCTGCAGCTCGAAAAGAAGGTCGACAGAGTCTGGATCATCGATGTCGATGCCCATAAAGGAGATGGTACCGCCGCGCTCACCGCGGGCGACGATTCCATCCGGACCCTGAGCATACATATGGCAAGCGGCTGGCCGCTCGATTGTCCGCCTGAGCTTATCAACGGCAGGCCCAACCCTTCTTTTATCCCGAGCGATATCGATATCCCCATCGAAAGCGGCGAAGAGCCGTATTATCTGGAAAGACTGCGCGCTGGCCTTGGCCAACTGGAGGAGGGAGATCCGGCCGATCTCGCCGTCGTCGTCTGCGGGGCAGACCCGTATGAAAAGGATGAACTGCCATCGGCGACTCTCCTCAAGCTTTCCCTGGATCAGATGCTTGCGCGCGACCGGCTGCTCTACACCTGGCTTGAAGAGCGCAAGATCCCGGCCGTCTTCCTGATGGCCGGCGGCTACGGCGATGAGGTCTGGCGGGTGTATGCCCAATTTTTACGCTGGGCGTTACACCGGCGTTATGAACATTTCGCTTGATCGCGGCGCATCTGTAGCAGCACAAAAGATAAAGGAACCTTTCCTGAGCCTTTTATGTTGCGCGCCGATATTCGGCGGCTGCGGGCAACCGTATTGCCCCAAGCCCGCGCCACCGCGGACAAAGTCGGCATTGCCGCTATAGGACAAAGTCGGTATTGCCACCATAAAAATATGTTGACTTACAATCGAAAAAATGAGTAATGACTCCGTCACGTCTGCCGACAGGGCCGCATTGAGAACTCACCTATGACCACACCCGAAAGCTGTGCGCTCCGTACGTGGATCATCCACTGGAAAAATGAACAATAGGTTCAGGGGGTAACACTATGCCAAAATCCCATCGTTCCCTTTCCGGACTCCTCCGCGGGTCTCCATTCAAGTCCATCCAGGAGCATATGCGGGCCGTTTTTTCCTGTGTCTGCCTGATTCCTCCTCTTTTTGACGCCGTCTATCGCCAGGACAGCGAGCAGGTGAATGAGTTCGCAAAACAGATCAACGAACTGGAAACCCAGGCCGACCAGCTGAAGACGACCTTCCGGCTGAACATGCCCAAGTCATTGTTTCTACCGGTCGATCGGAAGGATCTTCTCAGCCTCATCGGCGCTCAGGATCAGATAGCCGATACCGCCGAGGATATCGGCAAGATCTTCCTGTTCAGGGAAATGACGGTCCCGGAAGCCCTGAAAGGTCAGCTGGACGAACTGCTGGAAGCAACGATGGAGATCAGCGCCGCGGCCAAGCAGATGATCGAGGAGCTGGATGAATTGCTGGAAGTGGGCTTTGCCGGCCGCGAATCCGATAAAGTGACCGGGATGATCGCCGGGGTCCGTCGCAGCGAACACAATATCGACGAGATCGTCCACCGGATTCGCCGACAGCTCTTCACCATTGAAAGTTCACTCGATCCGGTGTCGGCCATGTTCTGGTACCGGATAATCGATCACGTTGCCCGAATCTCCGATCAATCGGAGAATCTGGCGGATCGCCTGCTGCTTTTTCTTTCTCGCTAATCGAAGAGGAGTCCAATGGAAATTATTGCATCGTATGGCACGATATTCATTATCTTAGCCGTTATCTTCGGCCTCTATATGACCTGGGGCGTCGGAGCGAACGATCTTGCCAATGCCATGGGCACCTCGGTCGGCGCCGGAGCTGTTACGGTGAAACAGGCAATCTGCATTGCCATCATATTCGAATTCCTCGGTGCCGTGCTGGCCGGAGGCCATGTGACGGATACCATCAGGAAAGGTATCATCGACTCGAGCGCCATTACCGGAACGCCCGAGATCCTCGTTTACGGCATGCTTGCCTCCCTGCTCGCCTCGGGCATATTTTTAATGGTCGCCTCAGCAAAAGGATGGCCGGTCTCCACCACCCACTCCATCATCGGCGCCATCATCGGCTTTGCCATAGTCGCGATCGGTCCCGATTCAGTAAAATGGAGCAAGATATCAGGGGTTGTGATGAGCTGGCTGGTCTCTCCGATGGTCGGCGGCACCATTTCATTTCTGCTGGTGATGAGCACCAGAAAACTCATCTTCGACACGGATAACCCCTTGAAAAATGCCAAACGGTTCGCCCCCGGCTATATTTTTCTCGTCGGTTTCGTTATCTCGCTGGTCACCCTGTTCAAGGGACTTGAGCATCTCAAACTCGATCTCACCGTCTCCCAGAGTTTTGCGGCGGCCACAGCCTTCGGCAGCCTGACCGCTTTTGTCGGCTGGCTCTTTATCCGGAACGTCAAGGACGATCCGGCCGCCAATAAGTCCTTCGGTTTTGCCAGCGTGGAAAAAGTCTTCACGCCGATGATGCTGTTCACCGCCTGCTCGATGGCCTTTGCCCACGGCTCAAACGATGTGGCCAACGGCATCGGCCCCCTGGCAGCCGTCTTCAGCATAGTTAACTCCGGCGGCGAAGTCATGCAGAAGGCAGCCCTTCCCGTGTGGATTCTCCTGCTCGGCGGCGGCGGCATCGTCCTCGGCTTGGTGACCTTCGGCTACCAGGTGATGAAGACCATCGGAAAAAGAATTACCGAACTGACGCCCTCCCGCGGTTTCTGCGCCGAACTGGCGGCCGCAATCACCGTCGTTATCGCCTCGAGAACCGGACTGCCGGTATCGACAACCCATATCCTGGTGGGGGCAGTGCTCGGAGTTGGTCTTGCCCGGGGTATCGGCGCAGTCGATATGCGCGTCGTCATGAACATCGTAATGTCATGGCTCATCACCCTGCCCGCCGCCGCAGCCATGTCCATCATCATCTTTTTCACCTTGAAAGGTATCTTCGGCTAACCTTTCCCCCGCTTTCACGAGCCTCCGATGGCGTGCACCGCTCGGAGGCTTCAATTTTTCCTAGAGACTACCCGCAAGTTCTCGGCCTCGTCGTAATGCCATCCAAGTGGTTCAACTGCTTCACCGGTGGCAAGCAGTCTGTCGCTGAGGAACTGGACTAGTGTCGTGTCAAGCCTCAGATGTTGCAAGATTTCGCCGCAATTTTGGTTTCCTGCGAGGCACGACTGAGGGCGCATAGCAGCGCTATGTAACCGAAGAAGTAACGAAGTCAGGAAGCCAAAAGGGCAAGAAATATGCGACAGGCGAGGCTTGACAGGACACCAGCACCCAGATTGCATCGGCGGACAGCAGCTGTTCGATGCTGGCATCAAACAGAATGTTGAGTGCCGGTGGCAAATCCTCGTCACCCTGCCAGAGGATGATGGGCAGAAGCGAAGAAAAATTCTCTAGAATTTGCAGCCGCTTCGTTTGATTTTTTGACTTTGACTTTTCGCTTCTGCTAAAGTTAAAGGTAACTGGAATTACCACATCGTTAAAAAATGATTTTTCGCAAACTGGAGAGAAAAATGAGATTGCTGCGCAACAACCGCGGACAGGGGATGACCGAATACATCATTATCGTTGCATTAATTGCCATCGCCGCCATCGGCGCCTTCACCTATTTCGGGAAGTCGGTCCGAATGCAGACAGCTGCAATGAGTGAATCGGTCGCCGGTGATTCCGCCGCTGCAAAAAGCACTATCGATGATAACAAAGGTGGAATTATAACTGCTGAGAAGAAAGAAGCCAGTACAACCAAGAATCTCCAAACCTACGTTGAGCAGCCCAAGTAGTTGTGCTCACTTTTCATGAGAAGCGGCGAGACCCCAAATGCCATTTATCGTCTCTGCCCCTCTCTTGGCTCAGATGCGGCTGTCGTGTGAACCTCCGGCGTGACCAGAGCGGCCAGGCATCGGTCTTTGTCCTGGCCTTTCTCGGCGTCATCCTGCTGTCTGCGGTCTTTCTTTTCAAGTCCGGTCAGCTGACCACCGAGAAGATGCAGCTCCAGAACGGGGCGGACAGCGCCGCCTATACCGCCTCGATGCTCGAGGCCCGGGCCATGAACTTTACCGCCTACACCAACAGGGCGATGGTCGCCAACGAGGTGGCCATCGGCCAGATGGTCGGACTGCTGAGCTGGGCGGATGAGCTCGTGGCCATCGGCGAGACCTTTGAGGTGTTGGGCGATTTTCTGGACGGAACACTCGTTCTTGCCGAGGCAGGGGCGGCGCTCAACACCGTCGGGGCTGGATTTATCACGGCCGGCGAGACAATGACGAAAGGCCTCCTGGTGGTCGCACCGCTTTACACTCGGGCCATCTCCATGCTGAACCT
>MGTI01000240.1:5615-5732 GCA_001799365.1 Desulfobacterales bacterium GWB2_56_26
GCCGGCCACATTGTCTCGTATATTAACGGGTTCAGCACACGCTATGCTCTGAAGGACGCTGGCGGCAGTAAGGAAAACCTGGCCGGCATGGGCCGATTGGCTGCCACCATTCGAGAG
>MGTI01000241.1:0-1240 GCA_001799365.1 Desulfobacterales bacterium GWB2_56_26
AGCGTCTCGTCCCGGTGGATGTTAGTCACCGGCACCTCGGCGGTGGGGATGAGATAGAGGTCCCAGCCCTCGATTTTGAACAGGTCGTCGGCGAATTTGGGCAGCTGGCCGGTGGCCGTCATGGTCGGGGTGTTGACCATAAACGGCGGCAGGACTTCGGTATAGCCGTGCCGCTCGGTATGGAGATCGAGCATGAAGTTGATAAGGGACCGTTCCAGTTTCGAGGCAAAGCCCTTGAGGAGGGCAAAGCGTGCGCCGGAGAGTTTCGCGGCCCGGTCGAAATCGATGATGTTGAGCTGCTCGCCCAGTTCCCAGTGGGGTTTGGGGGTGAACGTGAAGGCGGGTTTCTCGCCCCAGGTCCGGATCAGGACGTTGTCGGCCTCGTCCTTGCCGACCGGCACGGTATCATGACAGAGGTTGGGGATGGTCATGACGATCTTCTGCAGACCTTCCTCGATCACCGCCAGTTCGCCGTCAAGCTCCTTGATCCGCTGGTTGGTTTCGCGCATTTCGACGATCAGAGGCTCGGCCTGCAGCTTTTCCTCGGCTGTGCCCTTCTTCAGCACGGCGATCCGGTCAGATACCGTGTTTCGCTTGTTTTTCAACCCTTCCACCTCGGCAAGGACAGTCAGTCGCTTACCGTCTAGGGCGGCAAATTCGTCGAGTATGGCGGTATCCATGCCGCGGTGGAGACATTTTTCTTTGACCAGCGTAAGGTTTTCCCGTATGAATCGTAGTTCAAGCATGATTTTTTATCTGGTTGATTTGAGTGATTAAAAATGTGATGATGTACTGTTTAGCACGGGTGATAGGGGAAAGCAACTTCTATCAAATTGCTTTTTGACCATGCTTCTGCTACGTTGTCCGGCAGACCCCCGTGACACGAACTCACAGAGCCCCGGCAATTCCCGATTCCTCCCTGAACACCCATGGCTGAGCATCCGAAACTTTTCATTTTCATCAACGAATTGCGGAAGTCCTTTCGCAATCTGCTGGTGTCGTTCGTCCTCTGCAGTTTCGGGATCTTTTTCCTCTCGCCGCGGCTGCTGCAGGTCGTTCAGGGGCATCTGGCCGATAAACTCTACTTTTTTGCGGTGGCCGAACCCTTTCTCGCTCATGTCAAACTGGCCTTTTTTGCCGCATTGTTCCTGCTTATGCCATATCTGACGATCCAGTTGTGGCGGGCGCTCGGCAAGCCGTTCAATGTCTCCCGCGGCCAATTGTTTTTCTTTATCTTTTT
>MGTI01000241.1:1291-15160 GCA_001799365.1 Desulfobacterales bacterium GWB2_56_26
AAGCCGGTGATCTCGGTCAGCCGCTTCGTAAACTTTATCACGATCTTCATCCTCGCCTTCGGTTTGATCTTCGAACTGCCGATTTTTATGGTCTTTTCGGTGAAGGTCGGGGCGCTGAAACGCAACTTCTACGAGAAAAACCGGCGGTATGCCCTATTGTTCATCGCCTTTGTCGCCGCGCTTCTGACGCCTACGCCGGATATCGTCAACATGATGTTGATGGGCGGGCCGCTCTACCTGCTGTACGAATCGGGGATTATCATCCTGAGGGTGTTGCGTATCGGCAAGACGGAGCCTGAGCCGGAAACTAAAACTCCGTGAGCGGGATCCCCGCCGCGCGCAGCAATGCCGCGGTGACTCCGATCGTGCCGGTGACGGCGCAGGACGGGCTGCGGGCCTTGAGAAAGACGCCGTCGACTTGCTGCGACCGGGCGATTTGCAAGACCTGCTCTGCACCGTGGATGAAGGCGGCGGAGAGATCGACCCCCGATTTGGTCAGAATCTTCGCGCCGCCGATAAGCACATCCGCGCCGTCGCCGCCGGCGATGTCGGCCGCTTCCCTGGGGGTAGGCAGGCCGCCGAGCTGTTCCGGACAAACGGGAATCCAGACCGCATGCCGCAGTTCGGCAAGACATTTGGGATTTTCTTTGGTTGCGCCATCATACCGGGTACACAGGCCGACCAGACAGGCACTGACCAGATACAGGGGGCGGGTGTCATCGTTCATAATAACAGGTGAGTGAATTGTTATCGCAAAAACGGCCAAAGCCCAAACAGCAGCTGTCGCCGCTCCAGAAAAAAAATATCTTGAGGATATCTGCGGTGCTGATAGGAGTTTCCGTGCTCTGGATTCTTTTTGCGCCGGGTACGGGTGTTGTCGCGCTGTTGAAAAAACGCAAAGAACTGCACAGTCTGCAACAGAAGACGGTCCAGCTCGAAGAAGATAACAATAAATTGAAAAAAGACATCGAACGGTTGCAGAACGATTCCGGGTATCTGGAGGAGATCGCCAGAAAAGAGTACGGTCTCCTCAGGAGGAACGAGCGGGTTTACGATTTTTCTCGAAAAAAAGCGGACAAGGAAGAAGAGTAACCACCATAATCCCAAGAGGCTCTCACGGAGCCTTCACGTCAGTGCGCTCAGGAAAACCCTCTCTTGCCGCAGCCCGGCGAATCGGACGAAGAACCGGCGCGAGGCAGGGGCGTGGCCGAGCTTCGTATAAAGCTGCCGGCCGAGATGATTTTACTTATCTTGTCGCTCCCGCATTTGCTGCAGAGGACCTTTTCGTCCTTGGATCCGGCGGAGGTAAGGACTTCGAAAATATTCTGGCACATGTCGCAACGATATTCGTAGATCGGCATTACGGCACCTATTTCAAAAGGGATGTGAATATTTCGCAATTTTTGCAGATTTCAAGCTTTTCCCTCTGGCAGGCATCCTGGGTGCAATCGCATTTCGTACCGCATAAGAACCAGCAGAGGTGACCGCTCTGGAACTCCCAGGCCGGACAGTCGTTCTTCACCGCACAGCGTTTTTTCTCCCAGCACGGGGTCAGGGAGTCGGTCCTTCCCCGTTGATTGATCAACAGAAAATAAAGGTGCCGCTCGATATGGGTGGGGATTGTCCGCCAGCCTTGTTCGTAGCTGTGAATGGTCTTCAAGGACATGCCGAGGAGTTCTGCCAGTTGTTTTTGGGTCTTTCCTAGTTTTTTCCGGGAAAGACTGAATTCTTCCTTGGTCAAGGGAGCACCTCGTAGTTTTTCTCGTTGGGAATGAGCCGGCAATCCGAAGGTTTCATCCGGTTGCTCAATAATAATCATATGTCCATTAAATACCAGATCTTGAGGAAAAAGGCTGTCATTTTTGCAGAAAAACGGGGAGAAAACATTGTTCCATCGGCCAACTCATGGTTATTATGAGGGGTATCGGTTAACCGTTGTTCGGCAGGTTGTGCAACTTCGTGAAAGGTACATCTTATGAAATCTCATCGACCGTCGAATACTTCGATTATTGTTCTGTGCCTTGGTGTGTTGTTCTGCGCCGGGTGTGCCAATTTCCTGCAACCGGAAACGGGGGCCGTCGCCAGGCCCGAAGCGCGCATCTCCCTTTCCGAAAAGGGTGTGCAGAAGCAGATGTTTACTGCGGGCGACGTCAAGATTATCTACTCGCTCGCAGGCGCCGGCGAGCCGTTTGCGCTTTCCGGCACCATCGTGTTTGATCAGAGTCTGACCTACTCGTTTCCGATCATCGTCAAGTTCCTGCTGAAAATGAGTTTTCTGGACGGAGAGAGCCGGGTCATCGAGACTATCGATATCACTCCGGTCTTCGGCAGCTTCGGCCGGGTGCCGGAAAAACTCGATTTCAGGGTTTCCCACGTGGCGCCGCCCGGCAGCAAAGCCATAGCTTTCAATTACTTCGGGGAGTTCCGCTCCAATCCGCCGGAAACCAGCGGCACGTGGGAGATCTTCTACTTCCCGTTCGACTGATCGGCAAGGGAGCGGCGAAAAACATGCAACAGGATCAAAAGACCTTTCTTAAGGGATTGAAATCCCTGCTCAACTACCATGAGGCAATAGGCGTGGCAGGTTACCCTCTTAACCGGGATATCGGTGCCTTTCTGCAGTTCATGCCGCACTCGGCCAAGGAGGCAGCTGTTGTCCCTGCCCTTGAGCTCCGCCCTGCCGGCCCGGTTCAAAAGCCTCACAACAAAGCTCCTTCCGCCCGGCCCCCGGCGGTGACGCTTGCCGAGATCGGCGAGGAGGTGGTCGTCTGCCGCGCCTGTGACCTGCATAAACAGCGGATCTATCCGGTGGTCGGCCGCGGTCCCGAAAAAGTTCGGCTGATGATCGTCGGCGACTGGCTGAGTGCGGGCGAAGAGGGCGGGCTGCCCCCCGGCCAGCTGTTTGGCGTCGAGCAGGATCGGATGCTCGCCAGGATGCTGTCGGCGATCAACTTACCGGTGGAAGAGGTGTTTATCGGCAATGTCATCAAATGCGCGGTTCCGGCCATTGTCCAGCCGCAGGCGGTGCACGTGCAGAGCTGCGTTTCCTATCTGCGCCGGCAGATTGTAGCCCTCGCGCCGGAAGCGATTCTCGCCATGGGCATGGTGGCTGCCCGGGTCATCCTGGAAAAGTCCCAGCCGCTGTCGAGGCTGCGGGGGCGGTTTCATGATTTTGAAGCGGCGCCGGGGGTGCGTATTCCCGTGCTGGCCACCTATCATCCCACCTATCTGCTGCAGAACCCGGAGATGAAAGCGGCGACCTGGGCCGATCTGCAGCTTTTGGCCAGACAGTTGGGATTGATTCCCCAAAAGTGAGGATAAGTACCTTCACGAGGGCGAAAGATATTTCGCCCCTACGCCCGTTCAGCGCATGAAAATCAGGCCGCGCCGGCCGAGCTGACGGAAAAAGGCAGTGACCGAGAGTTCCGCCTCCTGCAGGGTAAGGCCGCTTGCGACCGAAAACTCCGTGACGATCGTCCCGACATTCTTCTCCCCGTCCACCATCTGCCAGACCATGCTGCCCAGCCGGTCCAGCTGAAGCTTCCTGGTCGGCTCGGGTAGCCTTTCTTTCGGATAAAAACGACTGGCGAGCTGCAGGAAAAACGGCCGGATGGCCAGCGGATATTCGATCAGGATGTCGCCGTCACCTGTCATCCGCCAGTTTGCCGCTTCGGCTTTCTGCGGGATGCAGCGCAACGCTTCGGTGCGGGTCGGCAGGGTCTGCTTTGCCTCTTTTTTCTTAAACAATCGCATAGGTTGCGGCAATTTCCGGGAGGAGGCCTGCCGGCAGCGGTCGTGAACCACTGAGGATCAGGGACAGCAGCCGGTTGTGGAGAGGATCATGGCCGATACGAGCCCGGACAAAAGGCCGGTCGCGGCGCAGGCGGAGAAGCAGGCGCCTGAAAATGGCCGGATCTCGAAAGCCTTCGCAGGAGTTCTCCTCACCAGTTTCCCGGATCTGCAGATCGGCGACGTCGGTTTGGGCGAGCAGGATCTCGGCCAGTGACTGCCGTTTCAATCGTTCATCGGCGGGCGCCAGGCGGGCGGCTGTAAGTCGCAATTTCCCGGCCGCAAACGATAAACGGGTGAGGCCAGAGGCAAAGGAATAGTCCATAAGGCGAAAGCCCGGCGGCAGGCTGAGGGAAAAATCCTGGATGCGATAGAGATCCTCGTCATGATCGTGACAGGAGAGGGTGGCAAGAGCCTCGGCAATTGCCTTGCCGATGGCGCCGATGTCGCCCGTGGTGTCCATGGCTATCTTGTCCGGGAAGGTCTGGAAGTGAAAAAGGGTGTGGCAATGGGGGCAGGAAAAGGCGCCCCCGGATGGCGTTTTCTCCCGGCCGGCGGAGAAGGCCAGGACTTGAAATTTCGATTCGAGCTGTCGCCAGGATGCGGCCCAATTGCTCTTTTCGCTCCCTGCGCTCTTTGGCTCGACCATGTCACCCTGCTTGGCCAAGGCGGCAGCAAGCCGCTGCGATTCTGCAGGCGCTTTGCCGGATTGTTGATACCAGCGGAGCTGCAGCAGCGGCTGAAACTCTGCCTCGAAAATCAGGTGGCAGGGGGCGGCAACCCGGGCTTCCCAGTGGCCGGGGATGGAAAGCCGTATGCCGTTCCAGGCTATGCATGTATCGGCCTGCACCGGCTCACCTGGGAATGAGGAACGACCAGTCGGTTTTCTTCAATTCCTCGCGGCGTTGTTCGTCGGTCTCCTGGTGGTGCTGCCGACACAAATCGACAAAACACCGCCTCTCTTCCTCGATTTTTTCGGGCAAAGAGAACTTGATCATATTGCCGAGGGTTTCGTCGGTATTCTTGCTGTTATGCTGCAGGGCAAGGCTTATCTTGTTATTTTCGCTGTCGACAAACTGCCACTTCCAGATGAGCATGACTCCGAAGGAATCGCCGGCCCAGGAGTCCGGCTCGCCGAACCGTTCCCGGAATTTGCCGAGAAGGGTATTGTAGAAATCTTTGCTTTTGTCTTCATATTTCATGTCGATCTTCAGGATCTGCCCATTGTACCGGCACGACCCGTAGGAGATCACTCCGTTACGGAAACCGTGCCAGTCGCTGACCACCACCTCTTTCAGAAAATTGGACCGGATGATATCCGGGTAGGAGTCGACCTGGCTGCCGAGGGCGATGCCGGCGATCTCATGGGGCGCGTTATCGGCCGAAGCGGGGCCGGACGAAAGCAACACCGTGCAGAACACAAGCAAGAGTCCGCGAAAAATCATTGTTGTCATAGTAAGTTCTTCATACATGGAAGGTAATCCAAAAACGCCCTCAAATAAAACTACGCGTCTCTCCCGCGCATGTCAAGCATCGGGATGGAGGGTTGCAGTCTTATGGCTGTTTCGATTGCAGGAGCCGACTAAAACGCCATATGGCTGAGCGATTTCATGATGAGAGCAAAGCCCATGGCGAACATGCCGGCAAGGCCCATGCCGCAGGAAAAGCCGGCGAGCAGGACCGGGGCGTATTGCCGCCACATTGGGCCGTACTTCTTTAAAAAGAAATACCTGCCGAGAAAGGCGCCGGCCACCTCCAGTACCAGGCCGTGGGGCGTAGACTGGCCGAGCCCCCGCACCACTCCATAGATGAGGAGGACCGGCAGGCCGATGAGACTGAGGACGAAGTACATGAGAAGGCCGAAACCGAGTCCGGAAAAGACGGTCAGGCCATCCAGGGCCTGGTAGAACTGCGAGTTGCCCTCGAGCGTCGAGGTCTGCATGAGGAGCGTATTCAAGGCCTGGAGATGCCACAGTTCCTGGGCAAAGGGGTAGCTGGCCGATGGGATGGGGGCAAGTCGCCAGATGAACTGCGAAAACAAGAGACTCGCGATCATGACAATCGGGAAGACCAGCAATTCTGCCTTGATGATGCCGCGCAAGGACGTCCCGGTGAGTTCGATCTGCCGGAATTGGACGGTGGCCTCGCCGTAGTTGTGGATGGGGATGGGCGCATACCAGATCTCGATGCCCTGATAGCCGAAAAACCGCGCCCCGGCGATGAAGCTAGCTTCCCGTACTAAAGGCAGGCTGACGAACTGTCCGGCGATGCCTTCCATCCGGGCAGTAATGTAAGAGATGATCGGGGTGTAGATGAAACCGTAGGCGAGGAAAAACAGCCAGGGAAAGGATGGAACCAGCCAGACACACAGCCCGACATAGGCAAGCGTCGAGAAGAAATAGATGGCGATGGCGATCCAGAAGTTGAAGTCGCCCCGGCCGGGCGGTGGCCGAAACAGATCGTGCAGAGTGCCGCGCCCGGCCTCCTTCATCCGCATAGAGTGGACGACGCTCCATATCCCGATTACGCCGATGGCAAGTCCTAACCCGATGCCGAAACTCATGTAAAAGTCGAAGCTGTTGGCGAAAACCGTATCGACTGTGGCCATTCCCGGATGCCATCTGGTGAGTATCCCCCATGAATACAGCAGGGGATTGAGGGCGATGGTGATGATCAGGCCGACAAGTCCCCCCATCACCGCCCAGAACGGCAAAACCATGCCGACGAAGAGCAGGCCCAGGTCGAGCTGCAGACCCATGGCGACCGCCGGCAGGATGTCTTCCGTATAGCCGGTGAGTTCGATCCAGGGGATGGGGATCAGTCGGATCTGTTCGGTGAAGATGAGGCCGGAGATGATCGGCAGGAGGACATAGACGAAACCGAAGGCCAGACCTATGACGCCGCCGATGGCAAACACCCGCCATTTCCAGCTCTGTTTTTTCTCTTCCTTCGATTCGGCCAGGGCCATGGTGCCCAGCGCCGCCACCGGGGCCATGGGGAAGGGCAGTTTCTCCACATCCGAGGTCACTCGGTAGAGGGCATAGCCGAGGCCGAAGTGGTCGATCCGCTGAATGATCTGCGAGCCAACGAGCAGCAGAATCGGGACCAGCCAGTCACGGTGAAAAAAGGACCGGTCGATCATCGACTGCGATTCGGGCCCGGGCGCGACCCAGGTCGGGATGAATTCGGTGATGCCCAGCATCCTCGCCGCATCGGACTGGACCAGATACTGGTTCCACAGAAGGCCTGAAAAAGGCGAGGCGAGAGCGGCGCCTGCCATGTAGTAGAGCAGGAAAATCTCCTGCTGTTTCAGGTCGGAGTGCGCTCGTTTGGCAATTTCAGCAAAGAGGATGATGGTCACCCAGCGGGCGGCGGGCCCGATGCCCTGGCCGATGACCAGCTGCAGGTACATCGAGCCGGGCATCATCAGAAAGCCGATGAAAATAGCGCCGACAATGGTTTTCCAATCAAAACCCTCTTCGAAATGACTGGGCGTTGGGAGCAGGTCGCGATATTCTTTCAGTTCCTTGTCGTCGTACATGGCTGCTCCCTTAGTCGGGTAAGACCTGATAACTCACATCTGTAAACAACCCGAGCAATGCCCAGCCGCCGCCCATCAGAAAATCGCCGATGATCAGGCCGATGAAAACATACTGGAGCTTCCTGAACAGCACGATGCCTCCGTAGCGCATACAAAGGGCGTTGCAGGCCCAGCCGATGAAAAAGCTGACCCACAGGATCCGCATGGCCGAACTGTAGGCGGTCAGATAACCGATCGGGTGGATCGGCCACCAGTAAAACCGGTGGTAGCAGACCACCAGGACGAGCATCACTATGGCCCCCACCAGGGAAAAGATAAAGACCCAGTCGCCGGTACCGGTGTTCCCGGCGACTAGCCGGTAGATATTTTCATAGACCGTGGTGGTGGTCTGCGTCTCCCAGTCGAGTTGCAGTTCGCGGATGCCGTAGCGGTAACAGAGCGTCAGCATGGCCAGAATGGAAGCGGTCATGGAGGCCACGATGGTTGCCGCAAGACCCGCAAAAAGCAAAAGCTCGGGCCGTTTGCTCTGGTGGAGATGGCGGGCATGGAGCAAAGAGGGCATCAGAGATTCCCGCAGATCGACAAAGAGCACCTTTTGGCTCATGCCGGCGAGCAGACCGCTCACGCCGGCGAACATCTTGGTGCCGAAGAGGGCGATCAGCCCGTCGGTGGGAGCGGCGGTGAGGGTAAAATAGGCGATTCCGCCCTGGCAGATGATCCGGGTCGCCACCAGCATGATCATGAAAAAGGCTCCGACGACCAGTACCGCTGTCGACGCAGCCATGCCCAGCCGGACATACCACCAGACGATGAGGAGGATACCGACAATCGCCCCCCAGAAGGAGACCCGCACATCGAACCACTCCGACCGGCCTGAGGAGGGTTCCTTCAGGAAAAAAGACTGGCGGCAGACGTCGAGGAGGTGAAGCCTTGCCAACCAGACGAGAAAGAGGAAAAAGACCCCGTAGGCACCGATCATCTGCATCTCTTCCGGGCGGGCGAGCGTCGGCCCGAAGGTGATGCCCAATTCGGAGGCCGGAATAGAGTAGCCAAAGAGGGCCAGAATCCCATAGAGAAAAGAGATGGCAAGGAAAAAGACCCAGAAGGAGAGTGAGATCTGCCGCGAAGTGAGAAAGGCAAAACCGATGAAGGCTGGGTAAAAGTGGATCTTCAGTTTGTTGAAGCCTGTGAAAATGCCGCTTTCAGGGAAATAGGGACCGGCCAGAAAGAGGGTCGGGATGGCGGGCACGGAAGGATAGTAGAGGCTCAGGCCGTTGACCAGATGGAGAAAGACCGGAATCGCAAGTCCCGCCAGGAGAAAGCGGTTGCAGAAAAATTCGGCGGTCTGGCCTTCGCTCACTGCCTTGCCGATCATCTCGGGGACTTTCAGCAGGGGAAAGTTCATCCGCTCGTTGTGGATCCACTGCCGGGAGAGGATGTTGATCAGAAAGAGCATGACCAGATAAGCGAGCAGCACATACCCGCCCCAGAGCAGTAGCGGCGGGAGCCAGGCGGACCAGGGGATCGCACTGGCGACATCAAGCCAGCCCATGTCCCGGCCACCGCCGATGCCGTCGTAGAGCAGAGCGATGGCCTGCCGATCGGTTGGGGCAAGGCCTGCCGGAATGAGGGGATTGATGGCGTTGTCCCACCCACTGCCGGGTGTCGCGAGGTAGTACGGCGCGGTGAGGTTGATGAGAAAGGTGCGGGCAAAGCCGGTGTAGGCAATGCCTGAGCCGATGACCATCTCAATCCAGACGACCAAGAGCTCCGGGCCGGTCAGCAGCAGCGAGCAGCGAAACAACCGGGCAACGATGGTGACGGCCACGGCCAGCACGATGAAAATGAAAAAAGGAGCCAGCGGGAAGTGTCCGCCGCCAAGAGGCGTGGCCCTCAGATACATGTTGTTGTACGGGGTGAGCAGACAGATGATCACCGCGAGCATAAGCCCCAGGAGCGGGGCGCGGAGGCGAAGCGAGAGTTGCGGCAGGTTGGCGGCGTTCGTCATGTTCAGGTAACCTCCCCGGTCCGGCTCTTGGATACGGCATGGCGAAAGAATTCGCCCAGCTGGTTGTGGGTGGCGTCGTCCAGCGACCGCCAGACCAGCAGCTGCTTGCGGATCTCGTGGAGAAACGAGGTGTTGATCCGTTGCCAGACGCCCGATTCGCCCGACTGGCGTTGCAGCAGGACCTTTATTTCCAGGAATTCCCTGCCTTCCCGGGCGGGGCAGAACTGGAGGTCGACGGTCTGCATGATGCCGAAATCAAAGGGGGCAAGCCACACGTTGGCGCGGAGGTGGAGGCAGCTCAAGTCGTGGGGCGCGTCCGACTCCCGCACCATCTGCACTATTTCCGCGACTGTCGAACAGCTGAATACCACTTCGACCGGACCGGTCGAGAACAGGCCGTGGGAAATGTCGCGGTGGCTGGCCAGGTAGTTGTAGACGAACCCGCCGATGCTTTCATGCTCCCGGTATTTCATCAGAAAGGGCAGCGTCACCAGGATGGTGTTGCCGACCGGCTCGGGCAGCCTGAAGGTGCGGTTGACATCGGGAATGGCGATGCGGGCTGCGACCCGCGCCGGATAGAGCACCGACACCAGCACCACGGTAATGACCAGGCCCATGGCCGCGACGCCTGCCAGCGACGAATAGTTGACGGTGATGCCAGCCCAGAGCGCCGTTCCGCTGAACAGGGCAGCGGTAATCTGGGCGAGCAGGTAGCCGATGACCACCGAAATCACGGCCAGGGCCATGGCCTCGGCGACAAAGAGAAAGCCGACGTGGGAGGGGGCAAGGCCCACCGAGGTGTAGACCGCGATTTCCCCTTTGCGCTCATAGACCGAACTGATCATGGTGTTGAGGACGATCAAAACCGAGATGAGCAGGGGAATAATGATATTCGGCACCCCGCTGTAGTTGAGGGTGTCGCTGATGTTGTAGAGCCAGACTCCGTCCGGTTCGCCGGCAAAGATCGCCAGACTGTACCGGTCGGTGAGCCCGGCGGCGATCTGTTGGGTGTCCGCAGGGTCCGCGGGCTTGAGTGCCACATTCTTCAGCTTGCCGCCGGCGGCCAAAAGTGTCCTTGCCGGCACGATGGCGGTCTCGCCCGCCCCGATATGCCGGTACCGGCTCTGAAAAGAGCGCAGGTCGTCGCCCGATTCGAGAGCCTCCGTCTCCTCCTCCGTCATCTCGCGGCCGGCCTCTTCCGGAAAGATGACAGGTGTCAGCGGTTCGCCGTCGAGATCAAGCGTCCGGTCGAAGTCCGCCGCCCGGAAGGTGCCGATCACGGTGAACGGCGTGCCCATCAGCGAGACCGTCTCTTCGCGGGACGTATCGAGGCCGAGCCGGGCGGCCTGGTTTTCTTCGAGGATGATGGCCAGCCGATCCTCCTCGGTGAACCAGCGGCCGGCGGTGAGGATGGTGTCGAGGCCGGTGACGGAGGCTTCGTTCGGGCTGAGGCCGATCAGCCCCTGGAGCTCTACCTCGCGGCCGCTCTTGCGGAGCGGCACCCGCACCGGACGGGACGGATCCTGGTTTTCCAGCCAGACTCGCGGGGCCGGTCTGCTGTCCGGCGGCATGCTGCCGACGAGAATGTCGGTCGCCTGGGGCGGCAGGCTTTGGGCGTTGAGTTTCTTCAGCAGCAGCCCCTGGTAGGGCGCCTCCGGCTGGAAGGCGAGACGCACCTGCTGGCGGTTCGACTTGATGGTAGTGAAGCTCATGATGGTGAAGGTCAGGATGACGAGCGTCGTGCAGGTCAGAATCGTCCGCAGCCGCCTACGCCGCAGGTTGGAGATGCCGAGGAAAAAGGCCGCCACGAAGGCCTTCCAGCGGCTTATCTCTTCAGGCCGTTTGTGGGAGGCCCGCCGCTGCAGCAGAATCATCTCATCCTCGAACCGGAAAAAAATGATCAGGGTGACCAGGAAGGAGAGGCTGATGATGAAAAACGCCAGGATGATCACCATCGGGCTGTAGGCCAGCTGAAAGGCAGGGTGGACCTTGTAGATGATGGCGATGACCGCGGCGAGAATGGCCGAAAACCCGACGATGCGCCGGTAGATGCCGGCGAAGTTGAACAGGAACCGTTCCATGACGAAGGCAAACGGCACAAAGAGGGCGACGTAGAAAAGCACGCCGAACAGGACGTCCTTCTGGGTCCCCGCGACCTGCACATAGACCCGGTCGGCCAGGGCCAGGGCCTCGGCCGCAGCCTCCCTGCCTGCCGAGTAAGCAAAGGCGGCGAGGCTCTCGTGGCTTCTCGCGAGCGCTGCCAGGCCCCGTTTTTTCAGATCGTCGATTTTTTCGTCGTAGATGCCGTGGTTCTCCAGGTTGTCGATGCGCGGGACGAGCAGGGTCCAGGCATCCTCGGCGGCACGATGAATGGTGTGGGGGATGATGGGATAGCTGTCGACCAGGTAGCCGTGGCCCAGCTTTTTGTTCTTAGACGCGTTGGTCAGGATCATCTTGTTGGTCAGCAGGGTATCCGACAGCGTAAGTTTCAACAGGGTCCCCGGTTCGGTGTAGATGGAGGAGATGATCGAGTCGCGGGTATCGATCCTGCTGTACCAGTAGTGCTCCGGCGGGGCGTCCCGCCGGCCGTCGAAGAGCTGCATCTTGGTCATGTAGGCGAAGCTGCGCGGTTCGAGCAGGTCGAACAGCGTCGTTTCCCGGCAGTTGAACAGGACCAGATCGGTCTGCATCGATTTGCGCAACAGCTTCAACCGGTAGTTGTCCTTGCCGGTCTCCTTCTTGTCGATGGCCCAGACGACCTTGCCGGTTTTTTCATCGAACCGGTATCCCTCGATGATCAGCTTGTCGAGCACGTTCTTCTTGTCGGCCACGCCCTTGATGGTGAAATGACCGGTTTCATTTACCATGGCGTAAAACATGCCGGTCCCCTGATAGGCGAGGATGGCGGTGCCGCTGGCGGGATAGTTCGCAAAAAGTTCGCCCTGCAGGAGCAGATTGGCCCGGGCGGTGACGGTGACGAAGCCGTCGCGCGGCAGGGTGCCGCTGGACAGCGTCTCGGCGTGAATTATTCCGACAATGAGTTTTTCCACCAGTTGCGTCTGGTCGGCAAGATAGTGGTAGTCGATGCTCTCAGCTGTGTCGCCGGGCGTCCCCCACCGGGCCCGGTTGTCGCCGGTGGTGGCGAGGGTCAGTCCAAGGTAGCCTGCCAGGGCGCCGACTTCGCCGCCCAGGTCCGGCCGGTCGAGCAGCCAGGAGTCCCAACTGCGCAGATGGCTGGGGCGAAGCGTATCCTGGTAGACGGCCGTACCGGTGGTGGGACCGGCCGCCTGTTCGAAAATCGCCGCCAGCGGGCTGTAGATGGCCGTGCGGTTGATGGTCGGCTTCAAATTATAGAGAAAGCCGCGATTGAAGCCGCCCACGCCATTGCCGTGACCGGAGAGATGGAGGCTGACGACGGCTGCGATCTGGTAATCGCGTACGGTGTCGCGGAGGGCTGCGGCCGACTGCAGGGCCCGTTGCTGCCGCTCGATATCTTCAGCCAGCAGGGTGGTCTTGGCGATAGCCTTCGGGATGAGCTGCCGGAAAAGAGCATCTTCTTCCTGGTTGAGCTGGTCGAATCCTTCCGCCCAGCCGAGTCTGCGGTAAGCAAGACGGCGTCCTGCCGTCTCCTTGATCAGCTGCTTGGTGGCCGCGGTCTGGTCACCGAGCCTCAGCTGGATGAGCTGCCGGGAGATTTCATCGACGGCAAAATCGAGGCTTGGCCGGATGGCCTTGGCCAGGAGGGCAGCCTGGTCACGGTCTCCTGCCAGAGGGAAACGGAGATTTTCAAGAATCGCGAGGTTGCCTTTCGTTTCTTTCAGGGTCCGCTGGAGCTGCTGCTTCTGATCGCGAAGATCTTTTGATCTGGCGCTGATGCTCCAGATGAAATCCCGCATGCCGGCGAGCGTCTGAGCCCGGCCGCTGGTGGCGAGCAGGAGGATAGAGCGTTGCGGCGGATGGCTGGCCAGCGATTCAGCGAGCGAAAGCAACGTGGCAACGGAGATCGCGGCGTCCGCGCCCGGCGAATCTCCGGTGATGAATTCTTCGGTGTCGAAGAACGCTTCGAGAACAAGGAGTTCTTCCTTTTTCTTGGGGTCGGTGCCCTCGATGAGCGTATAGATGTTTTTGGCAAGGTGTTGCTCCCAGACGGCGCGGGCCTGCAGCTCCACCTGCGGGTGCTGGGGGGTGCCACGTACCTCCAGCCGGCCGAAAATCTGTTCGGCGAGTTCGCGCGTAAGCCAAAAGCAGGGAAACTGCAGGGGGGTCAGCTCCCTCTTTTCGGTAAAGAACATCCGTCCGGTGGTATCTCCGGCTGCGGTGTCGTCGGCCAGGAAGATTAAGGCTCTGGCGCCGACTGCGGCCAGCTGCTGCCAATTCCGGCCGGAGTCGAAATCCATCAGCACGATGCTGTTACGCAGATCTTTGCCGTCGAGATGGACAAGATCGCCGTTGCCGACGTAGTAGAGGGGGGCGCTGACGATCCCGTCGAGCGCCGGTGGGGTGATGGCGTTGTTGGTAAAGGCGGCCAAGG
>MGTI01000242.1 GCA_001799365.1 Desulfobacterales bacterium GWB2_56_26
GAACTGCGCAGCCGAGCCCAGGCTTTTCTCAGGAAAACGCCGGACAATTCGGAAAGGCTTGATTTCAGCTCCAGGGACGTCCAACGGCTGATTCATGAGCTCGACACCCATCAGATCGAGCTGGAACTGCAGAACGAAGACCTGCGCCGCGCCCAGGAAGAGCTGGTCGAATCCCAGCGCCGGTATGCCGACCTCTACGATTTTGCCCCGGTCGCCTATTTGACCCTCGACGAAAAAGCCAGGATCCTGGAGGTCAATCTGACCGCGGCCGAGATGCTGGGCATGCCGCGGGCCCAACTGCTCGGCCGCTTTTTCACCGATTTCATCGCCCCCGAAGACCAGGAAGTATTTTATCAGCAACGCAAAAAACTGCTGGTCTCCCGGCTGAGACTCACCTACGACCTGCGGCTCAGGAAAAACGACGTGGAACTTTTCCACGCCTTTGTAGTCGCTGTGGTCTCGCCGGAGGAGTCGGATCCGGTGGGGCAGTTCCGCCTGATGATCAGCGACATCTCCCGGCGCAAAGAGGAGGAGTTCGAGAAACTGAGCCGTTTGAAGGACCGCTACCGGGCCATCGTCATGGACCAGAACGAGCTGATCTGCCGGTTCGATCCGGAGGGTAGGATCACCTTCGTCAACGACGCCTATTGCCGGTTCTTCGGCGTCAATCCCAAGGATATCCTCGGCACCAATTTTCTGCCGAATGTGCATGAGGACGACATGCCGCTGGTGCAGGACCATTTCCGGTCACTGACCCGGGAGGAGCCGGCAAAAACCATCGAACACCGGGTATACAGAGCGGACGGCGAGATCGCCTGGCAGCAGTGGTCCGGTCGGGCCATGTTCGACCGGGAGGGCAACCTCGTCGAATGCCAGGCGGTGGGCAGGGATATCACCACTGTTAAACAGGCGGAAGCAAAATTGCAGAGCGAGCTGAAGCTGCGGCAGCTGTTTCTGGATGCGTTGCCCTGCCTGGCCATTATGGTGCGCTATCCGAGCCGCGAGATCGTGGCCGTCAACAAGGAGGCCGGGGCGACGGGGGCGAGGCCGGGGAGGCTCTGCTATGAAACCTTTGGCAAGAACAGCGAACGCTGTCCCTGGTGTCTGGCCGACAAGGTGTGGGAAACCCGCGAACCGCAGAACTGCCGGTTCTGGGCCTTCGGCTTATACTGGGATAGCTACTGGATTCCGGTCGACGAGGACCTCTACCTTCAGTATGCCTTCGATATCACCGAACATGAAAAGACCAAGGAGGCCCTGAAAAAGGCCAAAGATGAGTGCGAAGAGCTGGTCACGCAACGGACCCTGGAGCTGCAGAAGTCCCACGAACAGCTGCTGCATTCGGAGAAGCTGGCTGCCGTCGGCAATCTTTCCGCCTCCATCGCCCATGAGTTCAACAACCCGCTGCAGTCCATCATGACCATCATCAAGGGGATCGGCCAATACGCCAATCTCGACCCAAAAGAAGGAGAACTGCTCAACCTGGCTCATCAGGAATGCAAGAGGATGGCAGGCCTGATCGCCAATCTCCAGGATTTTTACAAACCCACAACCGGCAAGGTCGAGCCGGTCGACCTCCATGCCGTGCTTGACGCCCTGCTCCTGATGGCGAAAAAAGAATATCTCACCCGGAAAATAACCGTGGTGCGGGAGTATGCAGGCGACCTGCCCGCGGTCGCCGGGGTCGTCGATCAGCTGAAGCAGGTTCTGCTCAATCTGCTCAATAACGCCGCCGACGCCTGCGAAGGCGGCGGGACGATCACCGTTGCCACCGAGGTGACCAGCCGCGGGAAAATCGCCGTTCGGGTCAGGGATACCGGGGTGGGAATCGAGCCGGAGAATCTTCGCCACATCTTTCAGCCGTTTTTCACCACCAAATCGGCCAAGAAAGGCACCGGTCTCGGCTTGCCGGTCAGTTACGGCATCATCAAAAAGCACGGCGGCGACATCGAAGTGCAAAGCGAACGCGGCAAGGGCTCGACTTTCTCGATATTTCTCCCCATCAATAAAGTAAAATGAATAGAAAAACCATATTGCTGGTCGATGATGAAGAACCGATTCTGGCCTCGATCGGATGGCTTTTGCGAGCCAACGACTTCGAGGTCGAAACAGCATCAAGCGGCGAGGAGGCCATCGCCATCCTGCGGGAGAGGCGGTTCGATCTGGTGGTGACCGATCTGGTCATGCCCAAGGCGGACGGGATTACCGTCCTGGAGGAGGCCAAGAGCCTCTATCCCGAAATCGGCGTCATCATCCTCACCGGCTACGGCGATATCGGCTCCGCCGTCCGGACCCTGCAGCTGGGGGCGGACGACTACCTGCAAAAGCCCTGTGAAATAGAAGACCTCGTCAACAAGGCCAACCGCAGTTTCGAGAGACAGGATCTGATCGCCCGGCTGAAGGTGCAAAACGAGCAGCTGCGGGAGGAGATAACCGCCCGCAGGATTGCCGAGCAAAAGCTTGAGGAGGCCCGGGCGAGCCTGGAACAGCAGGTGGCGGAGCGGACGGCGGCCTTGAGCCATACGGTGGACGAGCTGAAGATCGCGCTCGAGACGCTCCTCAGCCGGGAGAAGGAGCTGCAGGGAAAAAACCTGGAGCTGCAGGACCTCAACACTACCTTGAGCATCATGCTGCGGAGAAGGGAGCAGGAGCACAACGATATCCGCAAGGATATCGCCGCGGAAACGGTGGAGACGGTACTTCCGCTCCTGAAGAAGGCCAAAACCCAGTTAACCGGCTCGGCCAGGGATTATATGGAAACCGCCCAGGCCAACCTGCTGGACGTCTTCGCCAAACATCCCAAAGATGTCGTGCTGGTCAATGCCAGGCTGGCCCCCAGGGAGCTGCAGATTGTCCACTACATCAGGCAGGACAAAACGACCAAGGAAATCGCCGTCATTCTGGGACTTTCGGTCAGGACTGTTGAGGCCTATCGAGAAAATATCCGGGTAAAACTCCGGATAAAAAACAAGAAGAAAAACCTAAAGAAATTCCTTACTTCGATGCTCTAGTACGGTATTTTGCTACCGCATTATATGCCTAACTGCCGTATTGCCTTCCTGCTGTTTTTCACCAATATAAGGTCAAGATTAGCGTCAGGACGACGGACTGATCATCGACCTGCACATTCAAGTGTGTGGACTGAGGTGAAAGGACTGAGGGCTGAGTAGGGGCGAAAAATCTTTCGCCCTTGCGGAATTTCCTCAGTCCTCATCGCTCAGTCCTCAGTCCTAACGGATGACCCGTGTTTTCAAAAAAACTTCGCGGGCAGTAAGACCGCGTCGGAGCAGGGACTGTTTGTCCTGATAATTTAACAATGTTGCGATCGTATCGACAGCATATAACCTTTGCACGGCAGAGTGAGGCAAAGCGCATGAGAGATAAGACAGTCCTGCTGATTGACGACGAGAAACCGGTTCTGGATTCCCTCGGCAACTATCTGGAAAAAAACAAATACGAGGTATCAACTGCATTGAGCGGTGAAGCGGGTCTTGCAGCATACCGGGCCAACCCCACCGATATGGTGATAACCGACCTGATTATGGACGGCATCAACGGTATCGAGGTGCTGAACGAGATTAAAAAATTCAATAACGACACCTGCGTAGTCATCCTCACCGGGCAGGGCGATATGGCTCTGGCGATCGAAGCCCTCCGCGCGGGGGCCGACGACTTCCTGCTCAAACCGTGCGATCTGGACGAGCTGATACTGAAGATGGAACGATTCTTCGAGAGGCAGGACGCGTTCCGGAAGATCAAGATCTATGAGAAGTTTTTGCCGATCTGCATGTACTGCAAAAAAATCCGCGACGACAGCCACACTGAGCCGGGGGCAGGAGAATGGCTGCGCCTGGAAGAATTCCTGCGCCGGAAAAGCGGAGCCGACCTCACCCACGGCTGTTGCCCGGATTGCTTCGACGAGCGGATAGGAGACTGGCTGAAATGATTTGCACATTTCACCTGAAATGATGCAGGAGGCACGTAGGGGCGAAAAATCTTTCGCCCCTACACGTGCACCATCTGATTTCTAACCGAGTATTGGGGGGGGAAGGGCCGCTGCCTACGCGGCCCGGTAAATCTGCGTTCCGGGGGGGACGCGGATACATTCGGCCGGCAGGTGCTACCGGGTAGCGCCTGCCGGACTGGATGACGGGGTGGACAAGGATTCCGGCGGGAATATATTATTTATTCACCGGAGGTATTCCAGCATGAACACCTGTCACAACACCTATCAATTCGGACCACAGGACCTGGGCGGCGGGCGGACGGTTTTTCGGCTTTGGGCGCCGACGGCCGCAACGGTCACACTTTTTATCGAAACAGGCGGCAAGAAGCATCAACTTGCCATGGCACGGGACCAGGATGGCTGGTTTGCCACTATCCTGGAAGTTTCCGGTCCCTGTCTCTACCACTTCCTGATCGACAATTCCCAAAAGGTTCCCGATCCGGCCTCCCGTTACCAGCCGCAGGACGTCCATGGCCAAAGTTTTTACGTGCCGCCGGCGGGCGATACGACAACACCTGGCAGGCCTGACAGCGCATGGCGGGGCAGGCCGTGGACGGAGACCGTCATCTATGAGCTCCATGTCGGCACCTTCACCCCGGAGGGGACGCTCGCGGCCGCAACGACCCGGCTCGACTACCTTGCAGATCTTGGGATCACCGCGGTCGAACTGATGCCGCTTGCCGATTTCCCGGGGCAGCGCAACTGGGGGTACGACGGGGCACTGCTCTTCGCCGTCGACAGCAGCTACGGGTCGGTGGACGACCTGCGCCGGTTTATCGAGGCGGCCCATGCCAGGCAGCTCATGGTCTTCCTGGACGTGGTGTACAACCATTTCGGGCCGGAAGGCAATTATCTGGGCAGCTATGCCGCACCCTTTTTCACCGACCGCTACAAGACGCCCTGGGGCAGCGCAATCGCCTTTCAAGGCTCGCAAGCTGAAAACGTCCGCTGCTTTTTTATCGAAAACGCCTTATACTGGTTTGAAGAATATGGTTTTGACGGCCTGCGGTTCGATGCGGTCCATGCCATTTTCGACGACTCGACGACACATATCCTGGAGAAACTCGCCCGGCAGGTCCGGGAGGGACCGGGCCGTCATCGCCACATCCACCTGATGCTCGAAAACGACAACAACAACGCGAGCTATCTGCGCTGGAAAGAGCCGACGGGCAGGGACTGCTATACGGCCCAGTGGAACGACGATATCCACCACTGTCTGCACGTGCTCTTGACCGGTGAAGTAGAAGGCTATTACAGCGATTACCAGGATGCGGCCATCGACCTGCTGGGGCGGTGTCTCACCGAAGGCTATGCCTGGCAGGGTGAGAAGTCTGCTTACCGGGGCGGTCAGCCGCGGGGGGAAGTGAGCCGGGATCTTATGCCGACCCGTTTCATCTCTTTTCTGCAGAACCACGATCAGATCGGCAACCGGGCGCTGGGCGAGCGGATATCATGCCTCACCCGGCCCGAGGCGTTGCGGGCGGCGACTGCCGTTTTGCTGCTTGGCCCCTCTATCCCGCTGCTCTTTATGGGGCAGGAATGGGCGACGACCCGGCCGTTTTTCTTTTTCTGCGACTTCGGCCCGGAGCTGGCCGCATTGGTGACCAAAGGCCGGCGCGAGGAATTCGCCGGTTTTTCGCAATTTCAGGACGTGAAGCAACGCGAGCGGATTCCCGATCCGAACCGTGAGGAAACCTTCCAACGGTCAAAACTCGCCTGGCAGGAGAGGGAGGCCGACATCCACCGGCGATGGCTGCAGTTTCATCGCCAGCTCCTCTCGGTACGGCGGGAGAGAATCGTGCCGCTGCTGGATCGCATCGTCCCCGGAAGAGCAACGTATCAACGACTGGGCAGCCACGCCCTGCGGGCGCAATGGCCGTTGAGCGGACCGCAGGGCGGCAGCCTTCTTCTTTTGCTGAATCTGGGTGAGCAGCCGGTTGCCGGGATCGCAGCGCCAGCCGGCGAGAAGATCTGGGCGATCGATGCCGAAGGGCCGGCGGATGTCCTCCCGCCTTTTTTCTGCGGCTGGTACCGGCTGGCTGATCTTTCAATATGATGACACCGAAATCGTAGGGTGCGCCGTGCGCACCGTGACATGTGCTTATGGGCGGTGGATGTCCCCGGATTTTCGGTGCGCATGGCGCACCCTACGGGAAAACGACGCACCGGGTAAAAATATAAAAGGCTACACCGGAGGCATATGGAGCAACCGAACGGACTCGATCTGCTGGCCCTGGAAGCGGGTATCGAACTGGGGTATAACGATCATCGGGGCGTCTTCCGGCAGGTTTCGGACGCCACCAAAATGGCCCTGCTGCAGGACATGGGGTTGCTTGCGCAAGGTGAAAATCCGGAAACGGCGCTCGCCCGGTTGCGGCGGCAGGATCGGCGAAATCTCCTGCCGCCGGTCCTGGTCCGGCCGGCGGACGACCCTGTCCAGGCGATTCCGCTGGTGCTTGACCCTGAGGAGATCGGCAAAAAGCTTCACTATTACCTGGCTGTCGACCAGGGCGGCAGTTTTTCCGGCGAGGTGGAGGGCGACCTGCTGAGGCAAGGCGCGGAGCCGCAAAATTTTCTTATGCAGCTGCGTCACAAACTGGCCCCCGGCTACCACCGCTTGAGCCTGCACACGGTGCAGCGGGAGGCGAGCCTGCTGCTCATCCTCGCGCCCAGTACCTGTTATCTGCCGGAGCGGCTGGCGCAGCACAAAGAACGGTTGTGGGGGGTGACGCTTGGCCTTGCTACGCTCCGTTCAGCAACCGACTGGGGCGTCGGCGACTTCGGCAATCTCGAACGCTGCATCGATCTTGCGGCCGGTATCGGAGGCGATGCCGTGGGGCTTGCCCCCCTGCATGTTATGGGGCCGGATTTCGGTGTATGCACTCCTTCGACCCGTTTTTTTGTCGATCCCCTCTATCTCGATCTCACCAGGATCGCCGACTGCAGCACGGAGCATTTTCGGGACCCGGAGTTTTCCTCGCTCATTGCCGCCTGCCGCGCGACGGCTGAAATCGATTACGGCAAGACGGCCGAATTGAAGCGGCAGGGCCTTGCCATCCTGTTCCGCGATTTCCGCAAATACCACCTGGCAACCGGCTCCGACCGGTCCCGGGCCTTTCGGATGTTCAAGGCCGAAGGCGGGCAGCGTCTCCTCGATCATGCCACGTTTTTTGCCCTGCGGGACCGCTTTGCCGGTGCCGCCGGACAAGGCTGGCGCAGTTGGCCGGAGGGGTATCACCGGCCGGATACTGACGAGGTTTGCAGCTTCGTCCGGCGGGAGCAGGAGTTAATCGAGTTGCACTGCTACATTCTCTGGCAGTGCGAATTGCAGGCGGCGGCCTGCGGTGAAAGGTCGTTCGATCGGCATCTCGGGATCGGGCTCTGTCCGGAGATCGCCGCCGGGGTCCACCCGGACGGGGCCGAGGTCTGGGCCCTCCAGCCGCTCCACAGCCGGACCGCGACTCTCGGTGCCCCGCCGGACGAGGACCATCCGCAGGGCCGGGACTTTCGCCTGGCCCCGCCGAACCCTCGACGGCTCACGGCAGCCGGCTACGAACCTTTTGCGGCCATGCTGCGCAGCACCATGCGCCACGCCGGTGCGGTGCTGCTCGATCGACCCATGCAGATGATGCATCAGTTCTGGATTCCGGCCGGCGGCAGTCCCGGGGACGGCGCCTATGTCCGCTACCCCCTTGAAGATCTGCTCGGGGTGATCGCCCTGGAAAGCCGGCGCAACAATTGCATGGTTATGGCCCGAGAGCATCCCCTGCCGGAACACTTCGCCCAGCAGCTGCAGGAGAAAAAGATCTTTCATTATGCTTTCCTTTTTCCGGAGCTGGCGGAAAGAGGCGAGGGTCCTCCGGCAGACGTTCCGGGGCGGGCGGTGGCGACGATCTTTGCCCCGGACCGGCCGACCCTTGCCGGTTTTTGGCAGGGGCTCGACCTGGAACAAGAGGGTCTTGCCGCGGAACGATTCGAGGAGGCCCTGGCCCGCCGACAGACCGAGAAAAAGGCGATCCTTGCGGCCATCGAGGAGGAGGAGCTGCTGCCGCCGGGCACGGTGACCCTGGAAAACGAGGTGCCGGAACTGACCGATGCCCTCAACCGGGCGATCCACCGTTATCTTGCGCGCCGGCCGGCGCTGGTGGTCATGGCGTGCCTGGAGGATATCTTCCGGCTGCGGGAAAAGGGTTCACGCCTGTCGCCGACCTTAGACGACATGCAGACTTCGTCCGTCCTCGCCGATTTTGCCGCGGCGGTCGGCCGCGAACGCACCGAGGGAGGCTTCTTCCGGGAGCGCCGCGGCCGCAAGCCGCTTGCCGCGATAATTCCGCGGGCGACCTACCGGCTGCAGATGAATCGGGGGTTCACCTTCGCTCAAGCGGCAGAGATCATCCCCTACCTGGCGGACCTCGGTATAAGCCACTGCTACACCTCCCCCTGTTTCGCCGCGCGGGCCGGTTCCACCCATGGCTACGACGTTGTCGATCCGAACGACTTCAATCCGGAAATCGGCGGCATGGACGGGTACGACGCCTTTCATCGGAGGCTTGCGGAATACGGTCTCGGCCAGGTCATGGATATCGTTCCCAACCATATGGGAGTCATGGGCAGCGATAATGTCTGGTGGCTGGATGTCCTGGAAAACGGCCGGTCTTCGGCCTATGCCCAGTACTTCGACATCGACTGGCGGCCGGTAAAGACCGAACTGCACGGCAAACTGCTGGTGCCGGTGCTGGGCGAACCGTACGGCGTGGCGCTTACCCAGGGCAATCTGAAGCTGTGCGCCGACATCGAAGGCGGCGCGTTTTTCGTCAGCTACTACCACCACCGCTTTCCTCTCGATCCGAGGACTTACCCGCTTATCCTCAACCGGCGACTCGATATCCTGGAGATCCGGATGGGGCAGGACGAGCCGTTTTTCATCGAACTGCTGAGCCTCATCACCGCCTTCGGCCAGCTGTCGCCGCCGGCCGAGGCGGACCCGAAAAAGATCCTTATCCGCCGCCGGGATAAGGAGGTGCTGAAGGGGCGCCTGGCGGCTCTTGCCGGGAAGTGTCCGGACATCGGGCGCCACCTCGTCGAAACGGCGGAGGAGTACAACAGCCGCGCGGCGGAGAGCGCCAACCTCAGGGACTTCCATGTCCTGCTCGAAGAACAGTGCTTTCGGCCGGCCTACTGGCGGGTCGCGGCCGACGAAATCAACTATCGCCGGTTTTTCGACATCAACGATCTGGCTTCCCTCTGCGTCGAAAAACAGGAGGTGTTCGACGCCACTCACCGGCTGATTTTCAGGCTGGTCCGGCAGGGCAGGGTGGAGGGTTTGCGGGTCGATCATCCGGACGGACTGTTCGAGCCGGCGGAGTATTACCGTCGACTGTTTGCTGCATTGCAGGCGGAAGGCGAAAAGAGCGAAACGGACGAAGCGCCGGTCTATCTGGTGGTGGAAAAGATCCTCGCCCAGCACGAACACCTGTCGCCGGAATGGCCGGTCCACGGCACCACCGGCTACGACTTCGTCTTCCAGGTCAACAATCTTTTTATCGACAGCCGGGCAGAGGCGCGGATGACCCGGATCTACCGCCGTTTCACCCGCCTGGCCGACGACTTCGACACCGTTCTCTATCGCAGCAAGAAAAAAATCATGCGCCTGGTGCTGGCCTCCGAGCTGAGCATGCTCGCCAACCGTCTCGACCGGCTCTCGGAGCGGAACTGGCGGACCCGCGACTTCACCCACAACAACCTGCGCGAGGCCCTGGCCGAGGTGGCCGCCTGCTTCCCGGTGTACCGGACCTATGTCACGGAAAAGGACCTCACCGCCCAGGACCGAAACTTCATCGACTGGGCCGTCGCCCAGGCCAAGCGTAACAGTGTGGCGTCCGACCTGACCATCTTCGATTTCATCCGTAGCGTGCTGCTCTCGGTGCCCGATCCCGATACGGACCGCGAGTTTCGGCAGGAGGCGGTGGATTTCGCCATGCGCTTCCAGCAGTTTACCGCCCCGGTCATGGCCAAAGGCATGGAGGATACCGCCTTTTACATCTACAACCGGCTGGTGTCGCAGAATGAGGTGGGCGGCGACCCGCGCAGATTTGGCATAAGCGTGGCCGCCTTCCACCGGTTGTGTCGCGACCGGGCCGACCACTGGCCGTCCGCCATGCTCGCCACCTCGACCCACGACAGCAAACGCAGCGAGGATGCCCGGTGCCGGTTGAACGTCCTGTCGGAGGTGGCGGACGAATGGCAGAAACGGTTGACCGTCTGGGGCCGCATGAATGATCGGCATGCACGGATGATCGACGAGGTCCGGGCGCCGAGCGCCAACGACGAATACCTGCTGTACCAGATCCTGCTGGCGGTCTGGCCTCTGGACGAAGAGGGTGAGGGTGGCGAACGGGTGGCGCCGTCCCTGCGCATGCGAGTTACGGCATATATGGAGAAAGCCTGCCGCGAGGCGAAGGTGCACAGTTCCTGGTCGGAACCGAATCCGGCCTACGAAAAGGCGGTGGCCTCTTTCATCGAGGCGTTGCTGACGGATGGCGACAACCCCTTCCTGGAAGACTTTCTGCCTTTTCAGCGGCTGGTCTCCCGCCTCGGCATGTACAACGGCCTCAGCCAGTGTCTGCTCAAGCTGACCGTGCCGGGTGTGCCCGATATCTATCAGGGCTGCGAGCTCTGGAATCTGTATCTGGTCGACCCGGACAACCGGCAGCCCGTCGATTATGTTCGGGCTCGGGCAATGCTGTCGGACCTCAAAAAGCAGGTAGCGGAAGCGGGGGACGACGGCCTGCGGGAACTCGCCGCAAACGTTTTGGCGACGATGGCGGACGGACGGATCAAGCTCTATCTCGTTTGGCGATTGCTGGTCTTCCGGCGGGAACATGACGAACTCTTCCGGCAGGGCAGCTACATCCCGCTTGCGGCGGGCGGACCTTTTGCGGAACATGTCTGCGGTTTTGCCCGTCGTCTCGGTAAAAAATTGGTTGTCGTCATCTGCGCCAGATTTTTTGCCGCGCTCACCGGCCAGGGGCAGGGGAACCCCTGCGGCCCCGTCTGGGCCGGGACCTTCCTGGAGGCGCCGGTCGATGGCGAGGGAACATGGTCCGACATCCTGACGGGACAGGATATTCAGGCGGAGAGGGTCGAGGAACGGGATGTGTTGCTGCTGGATCGGGTTTTTGCCATCCTACCGGTGGCCTTCCTGGAATTCAGACAGGCGGGGTGAGGGGAGGGCGAAAGATTTTTCGCCCCTACAACACCATGCAATGCCAATGGGTTACCACCATGTCGAATGGTGCCCGGTTGCCGATTGCTCACGTTACTTCCGGATGATAACCCCGAACAGCAAGCCGTAGCGGGTATTGCACTGGCAGGGAGTTCCCGGCGGACCCGATTGCGAAACCTCGCACCAAAGATACTCCGTCTGGCAGATATTGGACGATTCCTGCAGCCGGCCGTGGGTGTCTGGCCGCTTCGGGCGAGTCAGTTCCGGCTCGGTATTCTTGCCGGTTTCTTTGATCTCCCCGCAGATTTTGTCGATTTCGTAGAGGCTCGTGCCGGAATCGAGCAACGCCTGCTTGTCCCGGAGGGTGCATTCGGCTCGTGCTGAGGTGGCCGTCAGGCAGAACAGGCAGATCAGTCCTAGTAGCGACCACAGACGCAATTTCATATTATGAACAGGACATGATGCCGTGAATGAGTTGTGCCATGATCGTCTCGTTGCAGATGGTGATTTTCATCAATCATCTTCTTTTTATTATAGGAGACTTTTAGTACCTTAGAAATTTATTTCTTGCTGTTTAAGAAAGGAATTTCGTGAAGGTGCTTATCCCCCCTTGTGGAGGGTTGGCCGGACTGTAAGGGCGAAAGATTTTTCGCCCCTACGCATCGAAAGATTTTTTCGGCCTACGCGTCAAAACGCTTTTTCCATTCGTATTCCCTGCCGGTGACCTCGTCTTCCATCCGGCGGATCCGGCGGTCGAGCTCGCGGAATTTCCTTTTCAGGCGCTCCGCGGCGCTTTTCGGCGAATTGACGTAACTGTGGTAAAAATCCCGCTCCTCTTCGCTCTCGATGGGTTTGACCGGTTCCGGCTTCATGATGAAGGCGGCGATCAGATAGACGCCGATGACCGGCCAGAAGCCGCTGAAGATGAACATGACGACCAGCGCCATGCGCACCCAGAATACCGGGAAGTCGAAATAATCCGCGAGACCTCTGCACACCCCGAAGACCACGCCGTCGCGGGCGCGGTAGATGCCCCTTTGTCTTGTACAATGTTCCGTCATTTTTTGTATCCTTCCTTTTCCCGATCTGCCATCAGGATTGTTTCAAGGGATTCGATCCGTTCTTCCATGCGCTCCAGTCCCTGGTAGATCTCCTGTATGACTCTTGCCTCTTCGTTGTCGGCGCCCCGCGGTGTCCGGCTGCGGGTTTTAAGGAGTACCAGCACGGTGCCGCAGATAAGAGTGGCGAGCGCAATGAGCGAGCCGAAGACGATGGAGACGACAATGATGCTGATCATGGTGAATTGCTCCTATCCGAAGTTCGAAAAGACATCTAAAACCGATGTCAACCTTCTTTACTGTATTGAGAGGCCTTGATCTTCGCAAGTTCATTTTCGATTTCATCGTCGGTGGCAAGGTCGTCGAATTCTTCCTCCAGGCTCGGCTTCTTGGCGGTGTTGACCAGCTCGGCCTCGGCCTCCATCTGTTCGATTCTGCTCTCCAGCTTGTCGAAGCGGGCCATGGTATCGCTGCTGGTGCTACGCCGGATTTCCTCCTGCGCCCGTTTTTTGCCGCTGGCTCTCTTGTGCCGCTGGACCAGTAGCCGCTTTTTTTCCTTGGCGCTGTTCAGCTTGTTCTCCAGTTCGGCGATATCTTCATGGTACTGCTGGATGAGGTTGCCGTACTCCGTAAGCTCATTCTCGAGTGCCTCCGCCGCCTGGGTGAAACGCCGTTTCTCGATCAGCGCCTCTCGGGCCAGATTGTCTTTACCCTTGGTGACGGCCAGTGCCGCCCGTTTGTCCCAGAGGTCGATCTTATCGCCTATCTCGTCCAGTTTTCTCTCCAGCTTCTTGCGGCCGGCGATGACTGCGGCACAGGATGATTTGAGCTCGATGAGGGTGTCTTCCATTTCGTGGATCATCAGCTTGATCAGTTTTTCAGGATCTTCGGCCTGATCCAGCATGGAATTGATATTGGCGCTGACGATGTCTCTGAAGCGGGTGAAAATGCCCATAATGTCCTCCATATGAGTGGTTGTGGTTTTGTCTGTAGTAAAGCAGGAAATGTGCCGTTTGTGAAAAATCGGATAATGTCAGGAATTTCAAAGAATTGGCCGCTTGACAGTTATTTCTGTATTGGTTATTATGACTGAAAATTGGTTAAATTAACCTCTATTCGGTTTAAAATCATGAGCAACGATACCGTTTTTTCTTCCCGCGGCGAGGCCCTCGGCCAGTCGGAACCTTTTCTCGAATTCCAGGAGCGGCTGTCCAGGGTGGCGCCGGTCGACCGCCCGGTCCTGCTCCTGGGGGAGCGGGGCACCGGCAAGGAGTTGGCCGCCAGCCGCCTGCACTATCTGTCCAAACGGTGGCAGGGGCCGTTTGTTACGCTCAACTGCGCAACGCTTGCCCCAACGCTCATCGAGGCCGAGCTGTTCGGCTATGAAAAGGGCGCCTTCACCGGGGCAGAACGGCGCAGGACCGGGCGGTTCGAGGCGGCCGACGGCGGGACGCTCTTTCTCGACGAGATCGGTTCGATCCCCATGGAGGCGCAGGAGAAGATTCTCCGGGTGGTCGAATACGGTTCGTTCGAACGAGTGGGGAGTTCTGCGCCGGTCGAGGTCGATGTCCGCATCGTCGGGGCGACCAACGCCGATCTGGTGGCGATGGCCGGGCAAGGGAGATTCAAGCGCGATCTGCTCGACCGGCTGTCGTTCGAGGTTCTCTTTCTGCCGCCGCTCCGCGCTCGGGGGGAGGATATCCTGCTGCTCGCCGATCATTTCGCCGCCCGCATGTCCTATGAACTCGGTCGGGCCGGCGACGTGCATTTTTCCAGGGCGGCCCGTGCCGCTTTAACTGCCTACAGCTGGCCGGGCAATATCCGCGAACTGAAAAATGTGGTGGAGCGGGCGATCTACCGGGCCGATGCGGGCGAGATCGACGAAGTGGTCTTCGATCCCTTCGTCTCTCCTTACACCAGCCATGGCAACTACGGTGACTTTGAGGCCCCGCCGGCCATCGAATGCGAAACGGCCGAGCCGCCTGCCGCCGAGATGCCTCAAAAGCAGGAGAAAAATTCAGTTTCCATCGAAGAGGCCGTTGCCCGCCTGGAGATTTCTCTGCTGCGGCAGGCCCTGGCCGAGAGCCGTTACAATCAGCGCAAGGCGGCCACCCGGCTTGGCCTCACCTACGATCAGCTGCGGGGCAAGATCCGCAAATACGGCGAAGGGTTGTTCGATGAAACAGCCGGCCTTTGAAGCATTTGTCTTCTCCCGATTTTCATGCTAATACATGAGAATGAGAGTGAGTCGTACAAAAGGGTTATTCGGGACCGAATGGAAGAAGCGCAGGAATCACACGGGGAGACTGATGGGAAAGATACTTTTATCGATCTTGCTGGTATTTGCGCTGGCGAACGGAGCGTTAGGCGAAGCCCCCAAAAAGGTAACGCTTGCGACGTTGACCGACTTTGCCCCCTATTGTTTTGCCAAGGACAAGGCAGTGTTTATCCCGGTCGAACACATCCCGCCGGGTTCCGACTCCCTGCAGTTGCAGGGATATAGCTGGGATGTGGTTCGGGAGAGCTTTCACGCCATGGGTTACATCGTCCGGCTGCTGGTCGTCCCCTGGGAGCGAGGCACCCATTACCTGGCCAACGGCAAAGTGGACTTTGTCTTCCCGGCCAACAAGACTGTCGAGCGCGAGAAGAAAGACTATGTTTTTTCCGAAGAGTACGTTGACCAGATTGAAACGGTCATTTATATGCAGCGGGATGAGAACTTTGCCTGGAGAGGACTCGATTCTCTGGATGGCCTGTCCATCGGTTTTGTCCGGGGCTGGGCCTATGGCAAACACTGGGAAGGCGCCGATCGGATTGTCAAGGAATCCACCGATTCGATTCTCCAGGGGTTCGAGATGCTGGGCAAGGGTCGGCTGTTCGGTTTCGCCGGGTACAAAAGGCCGTACGATCATGTGTTGAAGACGACGGGGCAAACTCACCTGTATAAAATCGTTGGACAGTTCGATACCATCGACGAATTTCTGATGGGCCGCCGGGCCGATGGCGATAATCGCCAGCTGTTGCAGGCTTTCGACGAAGGTAAAAGAAAGATCAGGGAGAACGGTATCTTGCAGCAAATCGAGGAAAAATGGCAACAATAGCCCGGATTTCTCACCAGCCGAGGTTGCCGTGTATGCGAGGCGCAAAGCTTGGTGCCATAGTTGGCCTATGCATCAAGCTTTGCAACGCTGTAGACGCGGTGAGATCGGCTGGCCTTTGGTGAACATTGTGTATGATTTCAAACAGGAGTAAGCCTAGTTGAACATGATGGACTCGAAACAAGTATCTGGAAATCGATACAATGTTCATGAGAAATCCGGGATAGCCCCAGCCCTGAAGAAAAGCCTTAGCCGCAGGTTCAGTCTTGCCCTGATCGGCGTGGTTACCGTGATTCTGCTCTTTTTTTCCGGGATGGTCATCTGGTACAACCTGGAACGGAAGGAAGCCGAGCTGCAGCGGCAGCAGGAACTGGCTCTGAAGCTTGCCGAGACTTCGCTGCCGGAGGCGGTATGGCAGCTCGATCACCGGTCGATCAACGACATCCTGCGGGCCATTCTCACCAACGATGCGATCATGTACGCAAGGGTCCTGGTCGAGGACAACGTGGTCGCCAGCCAGATGAAACCGGGGGAGGAAGGAAAAACCCTGGAGGAGTATCAGAAATCTTCGTCTTTTCTCGTCAATAGCGCGGAAATCAACCGGGATGGCTATCAGGTCGGCAGTCTTCAGCTGGTCATGTCGAGGGACACGATTTATCGGGAAATTGTCTCTGCCACCCTGAGCGTCATCGGCCTTCTGATCATGCTTATCGTCGCCATTCTGATTACCTCCATCCTCATTCTTCGCCATTACATTTTCAAGCCGCTGGCCATGCTGGAAAAATCGGCAGAATTGGTCGCCGCCGGCAATCTGGAGACGCCGATCCACATCGGCGAAAACGACGAGATCGGAGCGCTCGCCGCCGCCTTCAAGGCGATGACGACCCACCTTAAAGAAAGCTTTCAGAATCTGGAGGAAAAGGTCAGGGAACGGACCGCCGATCTTTCCCGGGCAAAACTTGCCGCGGAAGAAACCAGCATCAATCTGTCGGTGGTGGGGGCGGAGCTGCAGGCCCTGCTCGACAACTCGCCGGTTGGGATAATGTTTGTCGACAACAAGCTGCTGATCAAACGGGTCAACTCCGAGATGGAGAAAATTACCGGTTATAAGGCCGAA
>MGTI01000243.1:0-5337 GCA_001799365.1 Desulfobacterales bacterium GWB2_56_26
CCTGGCCATCCTCCGCGATAAGGGCCAGCGCTTTCTGCAATGCGCCCACTGCAGCCATGAGTGGCCTTTCAGCCGGCTCACTTGCCCCGCATGCGGTCACGAAGACCCCGAGAACAGCCAGATCCTCTTTATAGAAGGCCACAAGGAAGACTCCGTCTTCACCTGCGACAACTGCAAAAGATATCTAATCACCGGCGATCGCTCCGGCGGTCTCGGGCAGGTCAATGCCGATCTCATTGCCATGAGCCTCGTCCATTTCGATTATATCGCCCAGGACAAAGGCTTTCAGCCGATGGCCGCGTGTCCGTGGAATACCCTGCCGGCGACCGAAGAATAATGGGCATCTCGGGAACTCCTTCGGTAGTCTATCTGCCGGACACCGGCAGGCCGTATCCGGCGCTGCTCGATTTTCTTGCCGGAAGGTTTCCGAAAATTCCGGTCGAGACCTGGGTCAGCCGCATCTTAGCGGGCAAGGTCCTGACCGAGGACGGTCAACCTGTGACCCCGGAGACCGCCTACCTTCCCGACCGGCGGCTCTTCTACTATCGGGAGGTGGCGGAGGAGCCGGCGATTCCCTTTGCCGAACAGATCCTTTTTCAGAACGACCACCTGCTGGTGGCCGATAAGCCCCATTTCCTGCCGGTGACCGCGACCGGTCCTTATGTCCGGGAGACCCTGCTCGAACGGCTCAAGGCCGCTACCTGCAACCCGCACCTCTCGCCGATCAACCGGATCGACCGGGAGACGGCCGGGGTGGTGCTCCTGTCGGTATGCAAAGAGAGCCGCGGAGCATACCAGCGGCTGTTCATGGAGGAAGGCCTGATGCGCAAGACCTATGAGGCAATTGTCGAATTCGATCCTGCCTGCGGCTGGAGCGAATGGTTGGTGGAAAACCGGCTCGAACAGGGCGAGCCCTGGTTCCGGATGAAGACCACAGCCGGGCCTGTTAATGCCCGGACCAGACTGCGGCTGATTGAAACCAACGGCCAGCAGGCCCGTTTCGAACTCTTCCCCTTGACCGGCAAGAAGCACCAGCTTCGCCTGCATCTCGCGGGCCTCGGCTTTCCTATCGTCGGCGACCGGGTTTATCCGGAGCTGAAACCCAAATCCGCAGATGATTTCGCCCGCCCCCTGCAGCTGCTCTCCCGGCGGATCGAGTTCCGCGATCCGTTAAGCGGCGCGGAAGTGGTTTTCGAGTCGCCGCGGCGGCTGGCTCTGACCTCTCAGTGGGGCACAAAAGCCTGCTTGTAGTCTCCTCCCAACACACAGTCTTTCAACAATGTATTCAGCGACTTGCTCGCTGTTGTGCTTTATTGGCTGTAATATCCTTAAGGCCGCCGGAAACATACTTATGCAACACACTGGACACGAGTGACTGGTAAGGCAGACCTTCTTCTATGGCCCGCCCCCGGGCTCCATCAGCATATCGAGCACCAGAAGATCGACCATGGCATCCTTTAAGAGCTGCACCGCCTGCTCCCCCGAGGCGACCGTCAGCACCTCGTAACCCAGTTGTCGGAGCATCCGGTCGGCGATGTCCAGCTGCAGCGCCTCGTCGTCCACCACCAGCACCGTCTCACCCGCCCCGTGAGGCAAGTCTCGGTTTCCTGCGGCGCATCCATGCGCCGCCACCTTGCCGGACAGGGCCTGGATCACGCCGATCCTGAGCGGCTCGCCCGGGGCAATCTCCACACAGCCGATCGAATCCTTCCAGAAATTTCGGCGGCTCAGGCGAGCAACGGGAAAAACTCAGCAGCAGGACGACAAGCCAGCCCCCCTGAAACCGCGACAGCTTTTCCCTCTTCGCCATGATCTGAAAATTGCTGCAACTCCAGAAAAGATACCGGACCGAAGCGGCCGAGAAAAGGGCGTTTGCCTGCGCAGTTGCAGGACTCTCCGTCTCGTGTTATCTTTTTCATTAAACATCGGCAACTTCTCTCATTCTCCCGGCCATGAAATCCTCCGCCCTCGACTTCTTTCATCCGCTCATCCGCCGCTGGTTCACCGAACGGCTCGGTGCGCCAACCGAGGTCCAGGAGGAGTCCTGGCGGGCGATCCGGGAAGGCCGTCATGTGCTGCTCACCGCGCCGACCGGCAGCGGCAAGACGCTGGCCGCCTTTCTCTGGGCGATCAATATGCTCGCGACCGGGACCTGGCCGGGCGGCACGGTCCGGGTGCTCTATGTCTCGCCGATGAAGGCGCTGAACAACGACGTGGCCAAAAATCTTGAACGGCCGCTTGCCGAGATCGCAGAATATTTCCGGGCGGCAGGCGTACCCCTCCCCGACATCAGGGTGCAGACCCGCAGCGGCGATACGCCGGGTTCCGAGCGGCAGAAGATGTACCGCAGGCCGCCCGAGATCTTCATCACCACCCCGGAAAGCCTCAATATCCTGGTTACCTCGAAGAGCGGCCGGGGACTGCTCTCAGGCGTTGCCGCCGTCATTCTCGATGAGATCCATGCGGTTTTGCCGGAGAAGCGCGGCACCCATCTCATTACCGCCGTCGACCGGCTGGTCCGGCTCGCAGGCGACTTCCAGCGGATTGCCCTTTCGGCCACGGTCCGGCCGCTTGAGACGGTGGCTGATTTTGTCGGAGGACAGGTCCGGTTGCCGAACGGACATTATGAAAAGCGGCCGGTGACGATCGTCCGCGCCGATATGGCCAAGGATCTGACGATGACCGTGACACTCCCGGCCGAGGCCCAGGAGAACATCACCGACGCCACCTGGTGGCCGGCGATGATCAAGGCCTTCAAGGAGATCATCGCGACCCATAACTCGACCCTTTTCTTCACCAACTCCAGGCGTCATGCCGAGAAGGTCACCCGGCTGATCAACGAGGACGAACCGGAGGATCTGGCTTACTCCCATCACGGGTCGCTGGCCCGCGAGATTCGCCTGGCCGTCGAGCAGAAGCTGAAGAACGGTGAATTGCGCGCCATCGTCGCCACCAACTCGCTGGAACTGGGCATCGATATCGGCGATCTCGACCGGGTGGTGCTGATCCAGTCGCCCTTTTCGGTGGCCCATGCCATCCAGCGGATCGGCCGGTCGGGCCATGCGGTGGGCCAGAAGAGCCATGGCCTGCTCTTCCCCCTGCACGGCAAGGATTTCGTCCACGCCGCGGTGCTGGCGCGGGCGGTGCGGGAGAAGGATATCGAGGAGGCGCATCCGGTCGACAGTCCCCTCGATGTGCTCGCCCAAGTGATCCTGGCCATGACCGTGGCCGAGCAATGGCAGGTCGATGCGCTGTTCGATGTCATTCGCACCAGCTACCCCTACCGCAACCTCACCCGGCAGCAGTTCGATCTGGTTCTGTCGATGCTCGCCGGCCGCTACGCCGATTCCAAGGTCCGCGAGCTTACCAGCCGGGTCCGGTTCGACCGGCTGGCCGGGACTGTCGAGGCAAAAGACGGCGCCGCCTATATCCTCTACACCGCCGGCGGCACCATCCCCGACCGCGGCGCCTACGTCATGCGCCACCAGGAAACTAAAGCCCGGCTCGGCGAGCTGGACGAGGAATTCGTCTGGGAGCGCCGTCTGGGCGAGACCTTTGCCCTCGGAGCCCAGGTCTGGCGGATCCAGGCCATTACCCCGAACGACGTCCTGGTGGTGCCGGTTGCGCGCAGCCACAACATCATCCCCTTCTGGAAGGGGGAGCCGATGCACCGCGATTTCCACCTGTCGGAGCGGATCGGCGACTTCCTCGAATACTGCAACAACCGGCTGGATGAGCCCGGGCTTGCGGCGCAGCTCACCAGCGACTATGCCATGGACGCGACCGCGGCCGACTACCTGCACTCTTACCTCCGGCTGCAGCGCGAAGCGAGCGGCGCGGATCTCCCGCACCGCCATCATCTGCTCATCGAGCACTACGACGATCCGTTGAACCGCGCCGACAGCAAGCAGGTCATCCTCCACTCCCTGTGGGGCGGCCGGGTGAATTACCCCTTATCGCTCGCTCTCTCGGCAGCCTGGCAGGAACAGCACGGCTATCCCCTGCAGGTCTTCGCCGACAACGACTGCATCCTTCTCATGCTGCCCCACGACTTCGGCGCGGACGATCTGCTCCGCCTGGTCGACTCCGGCAACGTCGAACGGCTCCTCCGCGGAAAACTTGAAGGCTCGGGCTATTTCGGCGCCCATTTCCGGGAGAACTGCGGCAGGGCCCTGCTTCTGCCGAAGCCCTCGATCAAAAAGCGGATGCCGCTCTGGCTCAACCGGCTGCGCGCAAAAAAACTGCTGGAGGCGGTGCTGCGCTACGAGGATTTCCCGATACTGCTCGAAACCTGGCGGGAGTGTTTGCACGACCATTTCGACCTGGCCAACCTGAAGCTGATCCTGGACGAAATGGAGGCCGGGCTGATCGCGGTGAGTGAAGTGGTGACCCACCACCCGACACCCTTTGCCGACGGGGTCGTCTGGCAGCAGACCAACAAATTCATGTACGAGGACGACACCCCGGAGGGCGGCAGGCAATCGTCGCTTTCGGACAGCCTGATCCGGGAGCTGGTCTTTACTTCCCATCTCCGTCCGAAGCTCCCGGCGGACTTGATCGACGTCTTCCTGGCCAAGATCCAGCGGACCGGGCCCGGCTATGCGCCGTTGCAGGGCGCTGATCTCATCGAGACGGTGGAGGAGAGGCTTCTCCTGCCGGAAGACGAATGGCGGGGGCTGCTCATGGCCACCCTCCGGGACAGCGGTCAGAACGAGGAGGAGCTGCTGGAGGCTGTCCGCGACCGGGTTGTGTCGGTTACCTGGTCCGGCCTGCCCCATTCCTTTATCTGTACCATCGAAAGACTGCCGTTTGTGGCCGAATCGCTGGGGCTGGCCCGTGAGGAGCTATCAGTTGTTCCGCTGACAGATGATGTTATTCCAGGAGAACTCATCGATCTGGCCTATGAGCTGTTTAGCCGGGACGACAATCCCGCCGATCCAGCCACCTTCCTCGCCGCCTGGCTCGCCACCCGCGGGCCTGTGGCCCAGAGCTTTATCCGCCGGACGCTCGGGTTGACCGAATCGGAGCTCGATGCAGCCGTCGCCGAGCTGAGCGAGTCCCAACAGATTATTGCCGACACCTTCACCGAATCAGGACTTGCCGATGAGCCTGAAGTCTGCGATGCCGCCAATCTTGAGATCCTGCTGCGGATGCTGCGCCGTGCCCGCCAGACGCAGTTCGAACCCCTCGACTGCGCCCGGCTGCCGCTCTTTCTCGCCACCCACCAAGGCTTGACAGACAAAGGTCCGGCGAGCGATGCTCTGCAGCACGGCCTCGACGCCCTGTTCGGCTATCCCGCCCCCTGCGCCGCCTGGGAGGAATACATCCTGCCGGCCC
>MGTI01000243.1:5508-10511 GCA_001799365.1 Desulfobacterales bacterium GWB2_56_26
ACAGCGCGGCTCTTTCGGAACGACTCTGGTCCCTCGTCTGGCAGGGATACCTCGGCAACGACTCCTATGCCGTGTTGCGCCGCGGCATCGAAAGCAACTTTCAACCCCATCGTGAAGAGATCCACTTGCACGCCCGGCGTCACGGTTTCTCCCGCTGGGAATCCTCCCGGCCGCTCGCCGGTCCCTTCTTTCTGCTGCCTGTCCAAATAGAAGAACAACAACCGGATGGCGTTGCCCGCCAGGAGCTGGTCAAAGACCGGGTGCGCCAGCTGCTCGCCCGGTACGGCATTATCTTTCGCGAGCTGCTGGCCAAGGAGTCGCCCGAACTGCAGTGGCGGAGTATCTACAAAACACTACGATTGATGGAGCTCTCCGGCGAACTGCTGGCCGGCTACTTCTTCACCGGCATCGAGGGGCCCCAGTTCATCTCGCCCGATGCCTTCCGGCTGCTGCAGAAGGGCCTGGACGAGGATGCCATCTACTGGCTGAACGCCAGCGACCCCGCCTCGCTCTGCGGCATCGGCCCCGAACCGCTCCGTGCGGGGCTGCCGGCCAGGGTCCCTTCCACCTGGCTGGTCTACCACGGCACGCGCCTCGTCCTCATCGTCCGAAAAAACGGCCGGGAGCTGGAGTTCTTCGTGCCCCCCAGTCACCCACTGCTTAGCCGTTACCTGGAGGTTTTGCGAGTGCTCTTGACCCGGGAGTTCATGCCGCAGAAGATGATCGCGGTTGACAGGGTCAACAGTCTGCCCCCCGCCCGCTCGGAATATCTCCAGGATCTCAAAAGCTTCGGCTTCACCGCCTCGCACCGCGGCCTGGAACTGCGCAGGAGCGGGTGATCCCGCGGATCCCGTTCCGACGGCCCAGACCTGCCTCGCCCGGGACACATTTACGCCTCAGGCAGGCCTGCCGCAGCCCCACGGAAGGCAACCTGCGACTGCCGAGACTCCCGCCCGACCCTTTCGTCCTAATGAAATTCCGAGAAAGAGAGCCCGCTAACCCCTGGCAACACTGTTGCCTCAGATTAGCGGCCCTTCTCCCTCCCGCGCTGTCCTCCAGCCTCATCCCCGCCCGTTCTCTTTGCAGTCATCATCTTGATTCAGCATCAGAAAATTAAAAAAACAGCAGCCCGCTCCCAGGCGACAACGGCTGGCATCACCTTTGCTAAGCAATTGCCACAATGTGGCAGAAGGAATTCTACGACAATCATCTTAACCGGAAGAGGTCAGCAACAAGCAAAGGAAACGTATGTAATCACACATCCGACTAGTCCCTCCGGTGAGCGTGGCGCTCGCTGGACAAACATTATTATTCAACGAGGAGTACAACTTCACATGGAAGATAAAAACATCTTCGGCAAACTACTGGCGATCGTTCCCGGTCTCGCGATCATGGTGGGCACCTTGTTCGTGCTGCGCGTGTATGTCGAGCCCTGGATGAGCCAGGTTACCCTGTTCGGCTACAAAGGCTGGCTCGTCAAGGTCATGAGCCTCAACTACATTGTAATGTCCATCCTGTTGGGCATGTTCTACCGCAACGTGCTGTTCGGCGGCAAGATCCCCGGCTGGGCGGAGGACGGCTTCCGGACCACCCGCCTGTTCATCAAGATCGGCGTCATCATGCTCGGCTCCCTCTACACCTTCGATAAACTGCTCAAGGTCGGCGGCGTCGCCATCACCTTGATCGTCGCCTTCGTCTTCGGCACGGCGATCTTCATCCTCTGGCTGGGCAAGCGCCTGAATGCCGACCGTTCGGTCAGCTCCGTCATGGCCGCCGCCTGCGGTGTCTGCGGCGTCTCAGCCTCCGTGGCCACCGCCCCGGGCGTTCGGGCCAAGCCCGTCGATCTCGCACTCTGTATCGCCACCATTCTCGGCTTCGGCATCGCCTCGATGTTCGTGAGCCCCTACATCGGCAAGCTCCTGAACATGTCCGACTACCAGTTCGGCGCATGGGTTGGCACCGGCATCCTCAACTCCGGCCAGGTGCTCGCCACCTGCCTTGCCTTCAACCCGATTTTCGCGCCCGGCACGGCTGTCGCCTACGGCGAGATCTGGAACGTGGTGCGGGTCATCAGCATCCCCTTCGTGGTGTTCTTCATCACCGCCTGGTACTGGAAAAACGAGGCGGCTGTCGAGAGGGTAAGCCTGAGTTCGATCATCGCCTCCAAATTTCCCATTTTCGTCATCGGCTTCGTCGGCATGACCGCCCTCTCCTCCCTGCACATCCTCGGTGCCGAAGGCTCCGAAACCCTCCGTGTGATACGGGAAGTGATGGCGTGGGTTTTCGGTGTCGGCCTGGTCGGCCTCGGCGCCTACATCGACGTCCGGGAGATCAAGGCAGCCGGCGGCACCCCGCTCAAGATCGGCCTCATTGCCGGACTGCTGAAATACCTTCTCGCCCTCATAATTATTCTCGCCTTTATCCCCAAAGAAGGTGCGTTTTAGTAATGAATTTCATGAAAGGTACTTATACCCCCTTGCGGGGTGCTAGAATCAGCTCAAAGGAGAAACCGATATGTCCGACAAGAAAAAATCACTGACAGTATTCAAAACCGACCGGCACGAGGACATAGCCGCCATCATCGCTTCGGCGATCATAGTGGCCATCGTCCTCATCTACATGGCCTTCGTCGTTCCGTCCGTCAACCTCAATGCCCAGCAGGACGGGAAGCTGACGGAAGTCTTCGTAGCCGAGGGCGCCACCGTCAAAAAGGGCGACAAGCTCTATTCCCTTGAGGTGGTGAAAAAGAAGTGGAAAGATAACGTTATGGAAGAAAAACACGTGATCCAGGAGTTCACCGCCAAAGCAAACGGCAAGGTCCTCAAGATCGCCGGCAAGATCGGCGATAAGGTGAAGAAGGACAAAGGCCTGATCATCCAGCTTTCCCACCAGAGAGGAACCCTGCCCTGATGAAGATCCTCCTTGCCCTGGACGATAATCCGCGCTCCCTGGCCGAGGCATTGCGCCTCGCCCGGGAGCGGGGGGCGACGCTCAACGCTCTCTTCGTCATTGACTCGACCTGGGAAATGTTCACCGGCCACGACTGGCTGTCCGGCTGCAATTCGCGGATCGGCTTCCTCGAGTATATGCACACGACGGAGGAAGAGACCGCGGCTGCGACGGCGATCGCCTTTAAGAAAGAGGTCGAAGGCATCCCCGGCGAACTGCTGACCGTGACCGGCGACGTGGCGGAGGAGATTCGCCGGGAAGCGGAAAAGGGCTACGACCTGCTCGTCATGTCCAGTCCCTTCACCCGGGGTCTCGAAATGATGCGCGATACCGTGGCCCGCGTGACGAAAAAGCTTCCTTGCGATATATTCCTGGTCAAGGCGGAGCCGAAGAAGTAAACCTATCGAGCATACTTCGTCCGAATGTGAGCAGGCATGCAAAGTCGGGGAGCGGGCGCCGGTCCGCTCCCCGTTTTTGTTGTCTTCCCGGACAGATCGATCTTGATCACAAGGAGAAAAGCATTACTCCTTGTAGCAGAGAGCTATTTTTGACGCAAAAGCAAGCTCAGAACTCACGCAATGACCGACAGCCAACACAGCCAGCAATACCGCAGTCGCCACGCCGGCTTCCAGGCCAGGTTTCTCCTGGTGCTCGCAGTCATCCTCCTCATCTTCTCGGGTTTCACGGCATCGACCATCTACTATCACGAGATGGAAAACCTCGAGCAGAATGCCCACGACAAGACCGATCTCATCATGAAGGCCATCGAGGCCAACCGCGACTACATCCAGGATGTCCTGCGGCCGGCCATGTACCGGGAACTGGGGGTCAACCGGTTTATCCTGGAGGCCATGTCATCGTCCTACATCAGCAGGATGGTCATGGAACGGTTCAGCACCAAGGCCGAAGGGTTTGTCTATCGGCGGGTGGCCATCAACGCCAAGAACCCTGAGTATGAAGCGAATACCCTGGAACGGGAAATGATCGGGCGGTTCCGCGACAACCCCGCCCTTGCCGAATGGCAGGGCATCATCGATCAGGAGTCGCGGCAGTTTTTCATGCGCTTTCAGCCGGTGCGGTTCAAAGCCTCGTGCCTGAGCTGCCACGGCGAGCCCGCCGACGCGCCCACAGAGGTGACCGCGCTCTACGGCGACACCCGTGGGTTTAACCACAAGGTCGACGATATCGCCGGAGTCATCGGCGTCGGCATGCCGGTCGACCTCAATCTGGAGAAGATCAAGACTTTCACCGTCTCGCTTTTTCTGGGAGTAGTGCCGTCAATCCTCATCGTCTATGTCATCATCAGCGCCGTCTTCAATCGGTTCATTGCCAGTAATCTCAGGAACATACTCAGTTTTTTCCGTTCCAACATCAAGGACGACAAAGGCCGAGGCCTGCTCGCCCACACCCAGAAGATGGATGAGATAGACGAACTGACGGCGACCGCGAGAGCCATCGCCGACCATCTCCACCACAACCAGAACACGCTGGAGAAGTATGCAGAGGAAGTTTCCGCCAGCAAGAACCTGCTGCAGTCGGTTTTCGACGGAATCACCGATCCGGTGCTGCTCCTCGATCAGGACGGCAGAATCAAGGTGGTCAACAAGGCCTTTCTCGCCCGGTATAACCTGACGATGGACCGGATCTTCGACCGTAAGCCTTCGGAATTCCTCAGCCGGGAATTCTGCCCGCTGGCCGCCTGCGACGAGGTTTTTGCCGCAAACATCGATCAACCGATCAGCCGTGAAATTCAGGTGGCAACCGGAGAAATTTTCCTCATCTATTTTTATCCGGTCGGCAGAAACGAAGAAAAGACCGGCAACATGGTCTGTTACGTGAAAGATATTACCGAGCAGAAAAGGATGGAAACCAAGATTCAGCAGACGGAAAAGATCGCCTCGATCGGCCAGCTCGCGGCCGGAATTGCCCATGAAATCAATAATCCGCTGGGAGTTATTCTTTGTCATATCGATCTCATCAAGGGCGAATCCGATCTCTCGAAAGAGACGCTGGCCGACCTCGAAGTCATCGAGAAGCACGCGAAGAACTGCCGG
>MGTI01000243.1:10616-10779 GCA_001799365.1 Desulfobacterales bacterium GWB2_56_26
CAGCTGCGCAAGCAGCAAATCGAGGTGAGTCTCTCTTTGACCCCGGACATGCCGCAAATCACGGTCGATGCCGATAAGATCAAGCAGGTGATCCTCAACATGATGATCAACAGCGCCCAGGCCATCGGCCAGCATGGCACGATCCGCCTCCGCAGCCGCTATG
>MGTI01000244.1:0-415 GCA_001799365.1 Desulfobacterales bacterium GWB2_56_26
AGTCAATTGTCATCTGAGGGGGCAGGGGCAATCCTTATGATCGCCCGTGTCGCATGAACCGACAGTCCATACCAGCCGCGAAGACACAGATTCATCTTGCGCACCACCGGTGCATCGTGTTAACTTCCGGTCTTTTTTAACCCCTCGCGAGCAATGATACATCTTACCAATATTCAGAAACAGCACGGCGGCCGAATTCTTCTCCAGAACGCCGCCTTCCAGATCCTCCCCGCCACCCGGACCGGCCTGGTCGGCCCCAACGGCGCGGGCAAAACCACCATCTTCCGTCTCATCACCGGCGAAGAAGCACCGGACAAAGGCGAAATCGGTTGCGCCAAGAAGACCGTCATCGGCTATTTTTCCCAGGATGTCGGAGAGATGGCCGGGCGCTCGGTACTGGCCGAGGTGATGTCGG
>MGTI01000244.1:541-6441 GCA_001799365.1 Desulfobacterales bacterium GWB2_56_26
CACCGGCCTCGGCATCTCGCCCCTCGACTTTGCCACGCCGGTCGAAGCCTTCAGCGGCGGCTGGAAAATGCGCGTGGCGCTGGCCAAGATTCTCGCCGTCAACCCGGATGTGCTGCTGCTCGACGAGCCGACCAACCACCTGGACATCGAATCGATCCTGTGGCTGGAGGAGTGGTTGCGCACCGATTACAAAGGCGCACTGCTCATGACCTGCCATGACCGAGAATTCATGAACAGGGTCGTGACCCGGATCATCGAGGTCGCAAGCGGCGCCACCACGACCTACAGCGGCAACTTCGATTTTTACCTGCAGGAGCGGGAAGTCCGCCGCCAGCAGCTGCTGGCCAGCTACCGGCGGCAGCAGGAGATGCTCGCCAAGGAAGAAGAATTCATCGCCCGTTTCGCCGCCCGGGCCTCCCACGCCTCCCAGGTCCAGTCACGAATCAAGAAGATCGACAAGATCGAGCGGATCGTCCTGCCGCCCGAGCAGAAAGTAATGAAGTTCGATTTCCCGGTCCCGCCGCGAAGCGGTGACGATGTCCTGCACCTGAAAAATCTCGACAAGACCTGGACCGGCCACGACGGCCGGATCATCCCGGTCTTTTCCGGCCTGTCGGGTACCGTGCGCCGCCTGGAAAAGATCGCCGTGGTGGGCGTCAACGGGGCGGGCAAGTCGACGCTGTTGAAGGTCATCACCGGCGCGACCGAACCCACCGCAGGCGAAGTCGTCATCGGCAGCGGCGTCGCCACCGGCTATTTCAGCCAGCATGCCATGGACCTCCTCTCCCCCGGTCAGACCGTCTTTCAGGCGGTGCAGGAGGCCATGCCGCTCGAGAACATCGGCGTCATCCGCAATCTCTGCGGCGCCTTTCTCTTCTCCGGCGACGATGTGGACAAACGCATCGCCAACCTCTCAGGCGGCGAAAAGAGCCGGATAATCCTCGCCCGGCTCCTGGCCCAGCCCCTCAACTTCCTGGTGCTGGACGAACCGACCAACCACCTCGACATCCAATCCCGCGAGGTACTGCTTACCGCCCTGCAGAAGTTCGAGGGAACGGTCATCCTGGTCAGCCACGACCGCCACTTCCTCCGTTCGCTGGTAACGAGAGTCTTCGAGATCGACCACGGCGAAATGCGGATCTACGACGGCGACTACGATTATTACCTGCGCCAGACGAAAGAGGCGGCGGTGTAGAGTCTTCTCACCCAGCCAAGGTTGCCGTGTAGGGGCGAAAAATCTTTCGCCCATCCCCTTCCTTTACCCCCGCAACCGTTTCACCGCCGCCACAATCACGTCCAGCGCCCGGTCGATTTCCGCCTCGGTCGTCATCCTGCCGGTGGTGAAACGGATGGTCCCCTTCGCCCAATCCTCGGGAATCCCCATCGCTTCCAGCACGTGGGAAATCTTCACCTGATCCGCATGGCAGGCGGCCCCGGCCGAAGCGGCGACTTCCAGACCGATTTCATCCAGGATGCGATTCGCCGCAAGACCCATGAACGAGACGCTCGCCGTATTGGGCAATCGCTTTTCCCGGTGGCCGTTGAAGCGGATATCGGTAAGCGCCCCGGCCAGCCCCTCTTCCAACCGGTCCCGCATCAGCCGCATGTGCGCGGCATTATGCTCAAGTTCCCGCTCGGCCAACTCACAGGCCGCACCAAGGCCGACAATCCCTAAAACATTTTCAGTCCCCGCCCGAATTCCCCGTTCCTGCCCCGCGCCGTGACAGAAAATCTCAGGCGCAACGCCCCGGCGGATGTAGAGCGCCCCCACCCCCTTCGGCGCATAGATCTTGTGGCCGGCCACCGACAGCAGATCGACGCCCAACTCGTCCACCCGCGCCGCCACCTTGCCCAGCGACTGGGCGGCATCGGTATGCATGAGAATCCCCTTCTCCCTGGCCAGTTTCGCAATCTCGGCAACAGGCTGCAGCGTCCCCACTTCATTGTTGGCATGCATGATGGAGATCATGATGGTCTTCGGCGTGATGGCGGCCGCCACCGCTTCCGGGTCTACAAGCCCGTCCCCGTCGACCGGCAGGTACGTTATCGAGAAGCCATACCGTGTAAGCGCCCGGCACACTTCTAAAATCGCCGGATGCTCGATCTGCGAGGTGATGATGTGGTTGCCCTGGGCAAAACGGGCGCCGCCGATGCTCTTCAATGCCTGATTGTTCGATTCGGTGCCGCCGCTGGTGAAGATCAGCTCGCCCTCGGCACAGCCCAGAAGCGAGGCGGCCTGCCGTCGCGCCGCCTCCACCGCCTGCTTGGGCCGGATGCCGTACCAGTGAGAGCTGGACGGATTGCCGAATTCGGTCTCCAGAAACGGCCGCATGGCCTCGATCACCTCCGGGGCATGCGGGGTGGTACCATTGTAGTCGAGATATATGGGTTTGGTCATGACGCTCCTCCGGGTGATGACGCTGTAGAATAATCTGCCGCAACACAATTGCCTCTCAAAGAGAATACGATATAGGGCAATGGCCTGCGACTGATAAATCAGTTGTTCCTTATTCGGCGACTCTCCTTTTTCGATTTCCAACAAAAAAACAAAGAGGCATCCAGCCTAAATAGCTAGATGCCTTTGTATTCTGGTGGACAAGGCGGGATTCGAACCCGCGGCCTTCGGCATCGAGGCCGATTCAATTATTATTTTTTCGAGCTTAATTCACCATCAACAAGGTGCTCTCGGGTAGGGGCAAAGAGTTTATTGATCGTTTTTATGCCTGATCTGAATTTTGGGAGGGTTAGATTATAAAGGGCAGACGGACATCAACTCTTTACAATCGATTGTCCCTTTGAAAATGAGTTGAATGCCCTCCTGCGAAAGCAGCGTCATATCATTAATCATCGCTTCTTCAACAATTTCACCAGGAGAAGCACGTTTCATGATTAGATCTCTGATGATTGGATTTACGACCAGCAGTTCATACAACCCTATTCTACCGAGATATCCGCTATCATTGCATCTGGGACATCCATTGGCACGATAAAAGACGAGGTCATTACTGTACATGGCGTTGATATGATCAAAGAAGGAAATCCCGTAACTTCCGAGTAGACGATCATATTCAGCCTTTTCAGGATGATAAGGTTGTTTACAGTACTTGCACAAAGTGCGCACCAGGCGCTGGGCCAGAACGCCGTGCAGTGCGGTAGCAAGTATCAAGGGATCTAGCCCCATATCCAGGCAATGGATGACACCTTCCACCGCCGAATTGGCGGCCAGAGATGTGAGCAGCAGATGTCCGTTCAGGGCGGCATCAACAGCCATTAAAGCTGTCGGCAGATCCTGCATTTCACCGATCATGATCACATCGGGATCTTCTTTGCGAAACTCTCGCAACGCATCGGCAAAGGTATAATTCCTGAGAGGATCAATCTGCACCTGACGAATCCCGTTTTGCTGGATTTCCGCGGGATACTCGGCTGTGCAGATTTTTTTTCCAGCAGTGTTTAAATGGTTTAATATTGAATGTAGTGTGGTAGTCTTTCCCGATGCGTTGGGCCCAACGACCAGAATGATTCCCTGTTTTTGCTCGATTATTTCTTTAAACGGAATGAGGATACTGGAAGGTAGAAGCTCGTCCAGCAAAGGAAGGGGCTTTGGGTCAGGTAAAATACTCAGTATAATATCCTCACTGCTTTTTGCCGTAGGGATTGTTGCCACGCGCAATTCAATTTCCTTGCCCTCAAGAGTGGTAAATTTGAATTTTCCATCCTGCGGCCTGGTACGTTCAGCCAGATCAAGGGATGCCAGAAATTTTATCCTGTCAACAACCTGCTGCACATATTTCTGCGGTATTTTAAACGCATTACCGAAGATACCATCAATTCGATACCGTACCTCGCCCTTTTCCTTAAGACCGCAGGGTTCTATATGAATATCAGAAGCTTGTGAGGAATAGCCCCTCGCTATAATGTTATATACCAGGTGAACCACAGGGGGTACATTAAGATAGTCATTAATTTCTACACGTTTCTCCGGTCTGACTCTCCTTTCTCCAGTCGTGATCCGTTTATCCCTTACTTTTTCCTGTGGTTTACTATGTTCCAGCGTGTCGGACAATGAGGTATCGAATGATAGCTGCTCTTCTTCCTGCGGTTCAATATCTTCCAGCGCGTCGAACAATGAGGTGTCGAATAATAGCTGCTCTTCTTCCTGGGATTCAATATCTTCCAGTGCGTCGAACAATGAGGTGTCGTATGATAGCCGCTGCCCTTCACTAACACCCTTTGGCCTGACGAAATATTTTGCTCTGGTACGCTTCCAGAACGAGCGGATATCCTCTTGAAAGGCAAACACCAACTCCACCTGATTTTCTCCGGGAATCTGCTCTCGTATGGCGCTCGTGAGGGTTTGATTCTCGATATTCTTTACGGCGACAACAAGCTTTCCAACTCTCAGGCTCAACGGAGCCAGCTCTTCTTTTTCAAAATAATCAATATTTATCCCTGGAAAGAGCTTCTTGGGATTAATATCGACTTTATCCAGATCCACAAACCTGGTGGAATAAAATTCTGCCAGCAATTTCCCCATTTTTAGTCTCGGTATCTGGAAATTGTTCAATAATACAGTTTCCGGATCTTCCCCTAGCTCAGCGGCTTTTGCCAGTCCCTGCTCCAGCTCTTTCCGTGAAAGAAGTTTTTGCGCCAGCAGTGATTCATATTTGGGAGGAGTCTGTTTACCGAAAACGCCATGGTTGGAAAATGCGGTGGCCAGAGCCTTAGCTAATTGATTGACTTTATATTCTTCTGCAGAGGTGAATTCGGTATCATCCCTCTTGTTTATAAGTTCGATAACCCCCATCAGGGTGTTGTTCTGAACAATGGGAATAGCAAGGATCTGTTTACTGCGCACATTGATCTTTTCATCATACGTGGCGAAAAAATTCAGCTCAGAACCTACACGCCGCAGCTCGCGGAAATCATACGGATCCCGAAGGTTGATTGGTTCCTTATTCTTAGCCGCAAATCCGACAATGGAATCCGTACTGATTGGCATTACAATCTTCTTAAGGGCATCTCCCGGGAGTAAAAGCCAGGAGACCAGTTCCTGCTTGCTGATATTCGCAAGAAAAATTGCTGCCATCTCAACTTGAAAGACATCCAGAATCTGTTTACACAACGTGCTGTTGATGCTCTTTATGTCCGGTGCCTCCTGGATAGCTTCCATGAGAGACTGCAGAGCAATCACAGAAGGTGATTTTTCGGGGGTAGTAACAGGTTTTTCGCTTTGTTCACTCATACCACTTGTATCGTATGGATATTTGAGGATATTTATTTGTCAAACAAGATCTTGTATACGGAGACTGTTGTTCATCAAAATAATGTGAGTACTTCTCCTGCAAGGCTAAACCATATGTTGCTAAATTAATACAGTATCAATAAAAAACATCAATTGACCCATCGAAATGATAATCGATATCTGAGCATAAGTGTTTTCAAGTAGCTGAAACCTACACGATCCACTGACCAGAAGATACAGGGCGATGTCCTGCGACACATAATTGCAAGCGCCCCTCAAGGAGGCATACGTGGCGGCGAGTCCGGCTGCCAGTTGAGCAGGCGCCTTTCGACGATCTCCTGAAGCACGACCTGAGGTCGCTCCCGGGCGACCACGGCTTCATCGAATTGATTGCTCCATATGAAGATCGTACGCCGAAAGAGACGTCCAAGATACGGGACCATAACCTTCCCGAAAGAGTCGTGAAAGACCACCGCCGATGCGAGCGGTGCGTCCGGACAGACCGTCACCAGCCGGCCGAAGGACGGGCCGTCGAGCAGCTGCAGGTCGAGCGGGCCGCCACCTTCGACGAAAAGTTTGCGCGGGGGCAGGACCGGGCGAAGCTCCTCCTCGCGAAAGACATGCTTGAGTCCCATGAGACGAGCCAGATCGCCGC
>MGTI01000244.1:6450-7215 GCA_001799365.1 Desulfobacterales bacterium GWB2_56_26
GCCTCCTGGCTTCGATTCCCGTGGGCGCCTCGACCGGTTCAAGCTGAGGAAACTGCCGGGCGAGGTGCCGATGTACAGTCTGGACCGCAGCAAATGCTCCCAACTCGTTCCAATGGGAGTCGGTATGATGGTAGATTCGATGGCGCTGCGCCTCAAGGCGAAGAATGGGGCGGAGATCGAGGGTTTCAAGTTGGGGAATACGGTTGGCGAGCGCCTCATAAAACTGATCCAGGCGGGATGTGGTGCGGATGGGCTCCCAGCCCTGTGGCAGCTGTTCTTGGTAAATCGTCGACTTGCTCGGCGCGACAAGGAACAGGTAGGGGATGCTCATCGCCTTGCACGCCGCGTGACGCTGGACCAGCATATCGACCCAGGCCTGCAGTTCCTTGGCCGAGAATAGATAGAGATTGCGAGAAGAGTCCAGGACCTGCCCGGAACGGAGAAACAGCCAGGGGGGACGCCCCGGAAGCACTTTATCGGTAGGGCTGACTCCGAAAAAGTCGAATTGCAGGCGACCGTGGGTTTGCACAAAAAAGTCCCTGAAGCCGAAGTTGCTCTTAAGCCATCTTTTCACCGCGCCTCTCTTCAGGCTGACCGGCCTGTCGATGCGAGGCGTGGGGTCCAGGTCGTCGTCCAGCATGTCGAGGATTGGCAGGGTGAGGGCCAGCACGAACCCGAGGATAACGACTATGTTGACGGCGCGTCTGCCGGTGCGTAGAAGGTTCATCGTTAAAACCTGTAATAAATGAAGGGATTGTGGGAACT
>MGTI01000244.1:7316-8101 GCA_001799365.1 Desulfobacterales bacterium GWB2_56_26
CGGATCGCTGCAACGCCAGAAACCTGCGCCATGCCCATGGCAGGATGGGATGCCAGGCGATGATTCCTGCCACCATGAGTATTGCAACCTCGTGATTGAAATAGTGAGCGATGGGCCTGGTGTGCGCCAGTTCTGCCGGAAACCCGGCCATTGCCATAAGGAAATGCAGGGCCTGGGCCAGGGTGTCAGCCCGGAAGAGCACCCAGCCGATCATAACCGCCAGCAAGAGATAGCCATGGCGAACGGGCGCAGGGCAGCGTTCAAGCCATTGCTTCAGGCCGATTCGCTCGATGATCAACAGCAGTCCGTGATAAAGGCCCCAGGCGATGAAGGTCCAGTTGGCTCCGTGCCAGAATCCGCAGAGAAGAAAAACGACGAGCAGGTTGCGGTACGTTTTGAGCCGACTTCCCCGGTTGCCGCCGAGCGGGATGTAGAGATAATCGCGAAACCAACTGGAAAGGCTGATGTGCCAGCGCTGCCAGAATTCGCTGATCGTACTGCTGATATAGGGGTAGCGGAAATTCTCGGGAAAGCGGAAGCCGAACATGCGGCCGAGGCCGATCGCCATGTCGGAGTAACCGGAAAAATCGAAATAGATCTGCAGTGTGTAGCAGGTGGTGGCCAGCCAGGCAAGACCGGTCCCTACCTCATTTACGGGAAGGGCGAAAATCTGGTCGGCAGGGACAGCCATGGCGTTGGCAATGATCATCTTTTTCCCAAGACCGACCAGGAAACGCTGCACGCCCTGAGCGAAACCGTTGACGCTGATTTTCCTTCGGGCCAAT
>MGTI01000245.1 GCA_001799365.1 Desulfobacterales bacterium GWB2_56_26
GGAATCCAGCAGCGGGTCCTGAAAGAGCGCCCACCACTTGCCATGAACGTCACTCACCGCCGGAGCGATGTCTGTAGGAGGTTCATACCAGCCGGCAGGGATTTCAGGATGCGGCGGTTGATATTCGGGGCCGACTGCCGCACAACCGGAAAGGATGACCAGCAATATCCCGCCGACTGCCTGCCGCATGGATTTCCTGCTGTCAACTGTCATGATTGGAAACATCATCTGCTGTATGTGCTGAAACGGCGGGTAAAAAGAAGCGGCAAAAAGATGCAGGTCAAACGTTGACCGGAGCCGGAATTTCAATTCTCTACCTTGTTCGGAGGCGTATGACAAGGTAATTTCCCCCCGCCGGAAGGCAAGCCACGGTGAAAAATAACCGTGATAATCCGCTGGCCATCGTTCCTCTTACAAGAGCAACGTATCCTTCAGCACCCTGAACCAGTTGCCGTAAGCGATCTTCTCAATCGCCGGCCGATCGAAGCCTGCCTCGGCCAGCCGGGTGAGGATTTTCGGAAATCCCGACACACTGCCCACCTCGTCGGGCAAAAGGACGCCATCGAAATCCGAGCCGAAGGCGACATGGTCGATGCCCATCCTGTCGACGCCGTAACGAATGTGGTGGACGATTTCGTCGATCGGCGTCTGGGCGGTGAGCTGTCCGTCGGACCGCAGAAAAGCCGGGGCAAAGTTGATGCCGACCACCCCATTCGATTCCTTGATGGCTGCGAGCTGTGCGTCGGTGAGATTGCGGGAGCAGGGACAGAGGCCATGCATGCAGGAGTGGCTGGCCACCAGCGGCTTGGAGGATTTTTGGGCCACGTCCCAGAAGCCCTTTTCGTTCAAATGAGAGAGATCGAGCAGAATCCCCTTGGCATTGCAGGCGGCGACCAGCTCCAAGCCCGCCGGCGTCAGGCCGGGACCGGTGTCGGGGCTGCCGGGGAAGGCAAAATCGACCCCGAAACCGAAATCGTTGGGCCGGCTCCACACCAGCCCAAGCGATCGCAAACCTTTCTTATAATAAGAGTCGAGGTTACCGAGATCAGCAGCAATGGCCTCGGCCCCTTCGAAGTGGAGGATCGCAGAGATGGTTCCGTCTGCGAACTGGCGCACCAGCTCGCCATAGCTCCTGGTCAGGCAGATGCGGCCGCCCGACTGCTGCTCCAGCTGCAGAAAACGGTCGATGCACCGGTCGGTAACCCACTCGGCATAGTAACCGGGGATGGCCTGCAGTTCCTCGCCGCCTCTGGCGGGCATGGCCGTCGAGAACACCCCATCCTCCGGCTGCATGCCCACCGGCGGCACGAAAATGGCGAACAGGCCGCCGCCGAACCGCCCTTCGACGGCCCGCGGGATATCGAAGTGCCCGATATCGCTCCGTTCGAGGAAGGACCGCTTGGTCCCGGAGAGAATCATCAGGGAGTCGTTATGGCCATCGAAGATGCGCAAATTGTCGAGTGTTGGGGTCATGGTCCTTCGCCTGTCAATTTCTCAGCGGAAGCATTTCATCCGCTTCGATTTTTTCTGTTGTAAAGTTCCACTATTACCCCATACAACACCCGGAATCCATTCTTTTTGAAACTCCCTCCTCCCGAAGTGCCCATACGGATTATTTTTTTCGGCGGAGCGCAATGACCATACTCGTCCGGAGACGATCGAGGGCGCCCTGGAGTTCGCCGACTTCGTCATTATTGGTCGTAACGATTTCCTCATCGAGTTGTTTGCCGGCGGCGATATTGTTGGCAGCTTTGGAAAGGGTCTTGATCGGCGCGAGAAAATGGTTGACGATTATGAAGATTAACGACAACGAAATGACCAGAATCGTTGCCATGATGCCGAATACAGTATGTGTCAATTGGGTTTTGGCGGCGTCGATGGCCGCGAGCGACAGCCCGATTCGGAATCCTCCCCAATGTTTGCCTTTCACAAAGATAGGAGAAGAAACATCCCACATGGTTTCGCCGGTATCCCTTTTATAGACCTGAAGCAACCCCTTGTCGGCGTTCCGGGCGGCTTTGATCCCCACCGGATCGTCGAAGATCCGTTTGGTCCTGTTGCCGGTCTTGTCTTTGGCCGGGTCGCCGGTTATCGGTTGCTGAAACCGGGTGTTATGGGTGGGGAGATAGCCATTGGTATCGACCGCCACGGCATACACGATGCTTTGGTCGTCAAGGAATTCGTCCTCCAGCGCCAGGATGGCCTTATCCATGTAAAAATCGTATTTCGTATGAAATTTCGGCGGATCGAAGTCGCCGATCTTTTCGTAATGGGTATCGAAGCCGTCGGTCACGCTGAAGACCCCGTTGTCGATTGCCTCTTCAAGAATCTGCCCGACCATCTTTGCGCCGACGATCGACTGGATCCGCCCCCTGTTCAACAGTTCTGCCTCCAGGCTCCCGCTTTGTTTGGCAATGAGGACATAGGTCCCGACGGAAAGAATAATGAGGATGAAAGCGTTGACGATCATCGAGACTTTCATGCCAATTCTGCCGGTGAAGAAGTTCATCATGGGGATCTCCTGGAGAAGGTGGTGTTCGCAAAACCTCGTGCCTGTTCTATCATTGCTGGGTGTACCCGATCCGGATCGCGCCCCAGTGCCTGCCTTCCACATCGATCGGCACCGACAGGTCGAACAATTCCTCGCCGGTGTCTCTGCTGTATTTTTGCCGCAGATAGGGCGCCGTATTTCTGGCCGCGGCCAGTCCGGTTCGATCGTTGAACATCCGTTTGGCCCGGTTGTTTTTCGCGTTGTAGTCCGGGTCGTCGGTCAGGGGCTTGGAATACCTGGAATTGTGGCTCGGAACGTAGCCGTTCTTATCGATGGCCACCACAAACAATAACCGGCTGTCCGCGACGAGATACCTGTCGAGAATGGCCCGGATCGTCTGATCGACTATCTTATCGTATTGGGTGGCGAATTTCTGGGGAGCCGTGTCGGGAACGGGGATATAAAAGGTGTCGAAGAGCTGCGCAATGCTCAACCTTTTGGCGGACAGAAGGATCTCGAACTCATGGATGATCTCCGCCCGGCAGGTCTCGGCCATCTTTTTGACCTGTCGGTCAAAGTCGGTCAGGTCGCCTTCCGCCACTGCGATCGTTGGGGCGAGAAACAGAAAAAGAAAAGCGGCAATCAGCAAACATCTGAGACTACTGTGAATCATGAGAGGCCTCCTCAGTCAAGTTACCGTCGACTACAGAACCTTTTTCGGAAAATGAAACGGGGCTTGGTCCTATTATCTTTTCTTTTCCGTCATCTCAAGAACAGTGTGCAAATTATGCTTAAGCTTCTTCCTGCTATCATAAATCACGGAATTACGCAATCTTTTAGCAAAAACATATATTCTTGCCGCAGAGTCCTTCGCCGGCGCATGATCTCGCCCTACGCGATTGCCAGAGCATCCTGCTCAATCTCTGTTATTGGAATATCTCTACCGGAGTTGTCGACCGATTCGCAATCGCCGGCACCGGCCATATCGGAGAGCAGTTGCAGGTACTGGCGGTTGATTTCGGCATCATCGAAGGACAATGGTGTCAAGACAAATCAACGGAACAACAAAGATTTCAGACGAACCGGCCAAACACGGGGGGCATGCAGCCGCCTGTTGGACAGCCGTGCTTTCTCCATCTGACAGGATAAATTCCGACGCTGGCCGTAGACCGCTTCGTCGTGGATCCTGATTATGGTCCGGATCTCATCCTGCACCGCGGGAAACCTGCGGATCAGCCGAGAGCCGTATTGACTTGGAGTTTCGGAGGGGAGAAGGGCAAGACCGCTGCGTTCGCCCCAGATCGTAAGAGTCCGGTACAGCTGAACGGGATCGGCGGCGCGGGAACTCGGGCGACGCAGCCTCCGAAGCTTGCCGGCGAATGCGGCTGCAATTTTTACGATCATGGCCCATACCATCCGCCAGGGACTGGGACCGGGCGAGGCTTTTCCGGTCTTCTGCGCCAGCCACCAGACCAGCTGCCAGCCCACCAGTACGGTCAGGGCCAGGGCCAGGAGAAAAATCACTCCAATCGTCAGGACAAGCAAAGCTTCTTGCAGCAGCACCAGCCACCCTTCCAGCTGCCAGCCAGTGATCGTCTGGAGTAGAGCATCCTGCCCGGACTGGGTACCCGCCTGATCCTGCTTCATTCGGGCGTGACCAAAGAAAAAAGTCAGGATCTTCACCAGCAAAGCTCCCGCCGGTGCGGAAACGGTCTGCAACACCGCTACCCCGGTTTTGGCCGCAGCAGTCAAAACCGGCAGGAACAGGGCGATAAGCCCGCCGCCCAAGGCCAGCATAAGGCTGGCAAAACCGAGCACCACGCCGATGCCGCGAAAGCCGACGAGAAAATCGCTCCGGCCCTGCCCCTGACAGCGGGCAAGGCAGAAGGCAACAACCCCGAACAGGAAAAAAGCCAGAAATATCCGCGGCAGCGAGAGCTCGGTGAGAACGATCCCACCTTCCGTCTTGAGAATCGCTTCAAGCAGATGAAGGAGGACGAAGGCAATGATTCCCGCATCGAAATAATTGGAGATGGTGATGTGGTTCCTTGGCCTTGCGGCAAGCCTCGTCCCGGCAGCCCAGAAGGCAAGGCCCCAGCCCAGGGCAACGCCGAGCAGCAGCCATTGCCCCGGCGACTTCGGACGGGAGAACAGCTCAACCAGCCAGACGACCCGGTAAAAGGGCATTCCCGTTTGCGCGAAATGATAGAGCACCGCACCGCAGGCCAAGATCAGGACGACAAGATGGAGGCCGACGATATATACGTTTCGCCAGCCCCTGCGCCGGGTGAACAGGGTCAGCAGAACGGCCAGGCCGCTCAGCATGATCGCATCGGATTGCGGAAACAGCCGGCCGAAGCCGGCCAGCATGAGCACCGCCGCCCAGCCGTAAAGCCAGCTCAGGTTCATGCCCCAGAGGGTAAGCAGGATCAGGTTTTCCCGCCAGGCGGTCATATCCGATGCTCCTTTACCGCCAGCAGACCGTCAAGGGTTATCTTCTCCCAACCGGAGCGGCCAGGCAGATCTGTCCGGTCGCAGCAGACTCTCGTGGCCAGGATATTCTTCCGCCGCAGCACGGCGGCGGCACCGGCCGGGCCGTCGTCTTCCCCCAGGGTAAAGACCACGCAGCTCAGGCCGCCGTCCATTGCCTCCATCTTCAACAGGTTCTCGCCGATCGGCGACCCGGGCTGCATTGAGACCCTTGCGAGGGTTTCGAGAATGCGGTCGGCCTGACCGCCGCTTCTGGCAACCGAGACCAGCGGAGAACGATCGCCGGCCATCACCCCGTTGGTCACCAGGCCCACGGCAAAACCCGCACGATCGCACTCCACCGCAAGGGATGCGACCACCTCGACCGTCTCTTCGAACCGGTCGGTATCGTTGTGCGCGGCAAATGGCGCGACATCAAGAACGACGAGAACCCTCGCCTGGCGGGAAGGCTCGAAAACCCTCTCCTGCAGACGATTCAGCCTGGCGCTGGCGGTCCAGTGGATATACCGGGACGGACGGCCCGCCTGATAATCCCTGGTG
>MGTI01000246.1:0-4420 GCA_001799365.1 Desulfobacterales bacterium GWB2_56_26
ATATGTCGGGATATACGGAAAACGTCATAAGTCACCACGGAGTGCTGGAAGAGGGGGTGTCCCTGCTCAAGAAACCCTTTACAGCCGCGAGCTTAATCGAAAAAGTTGGCATGACGTTGCGGAACTGAAGACGTAGCCCACAACGCAAATGCTCGCTTACAGGCGGGTTACTCGCGAAACTGACCATCAACGGACTCTCAGGCGCTTTGATTCTCGGCTTGCTTATGGGATTCTGTCCGGTTCCTGCACCTTCGGCTTTATCGCCCCATCCTCGCCATCATTTCGGTTCAGGACAAATTGCTTGCCGGTATAATCAAAAACAACAAGTCTTCAGGCTGGTCAGGGATTCACTCCGGGAGAGAATCACTGACTGGCTGAACAGCAAAGAAAAAGAAAGGAATTCAACATGAACACTGCAGAAAAACTCAGGCTGCTTTTTTTGTGCACGGGAAATTCCTGCCGCAGCCAGATGGCGGAAGGCTGGGCGCGGGCACTGAAAGGCGATTTGATCGACGTGTATTCCGCCGGTATCGAAACCCACGGTCTCAACCGTACAGCGGTCGAGGTTATGGCCGAGGCCGGGGTAGATATTTCGACGCATACGTCAAAACATGTCGATACCCTCCGAGATATCGCTTTTGATGTGGTCATTACCGTCTGCGACAATGCCCACGAGACCTGCCCCTTCTTCCCGGGGGCGAAAAAGATGCTTCATGTCGGCTTTGCCGATCCGCCGGCCATGGCAAAAATTCTGGCTGCCCAAGGAGCCGGCGAGGAGGCGCAACTCAACTGCTATCGCCGGATTCGCGACGAGATCAGGACGTTTGTCGAGACTCTGCCGGAATCTCTCAACCTGCACGAAATTAACGAGTAATCGCATCTCGACAATTAATAGCCAGTGAGAGCCGCCTTGCATTTGGGGGGGAACCTATAAGGTCTTGCCCGGGACCCCATACTGCAACCACCACTGCAATGAGCGGCTCGTGGTACCATGAAGCGTTTCATAGTTATGCCTCCATTAGAAGTTTGTTGAAATGACGAAAAAGACAATCATTGACTGATCCTCGCTCCCCCACGCCCCAGGAAATCATCGAAATTAATCGAAATGAAACTGGGAGAGGTAGTTCGCCAAAGCTTCTTTTTTTCCTCCCACCAACGCCGGGCAATTGGTGTGATCCTTGGCCCCTTCGATCACCCGGACGGCGAAGACCATGCAGGTTGGTTCGCCGCACTCCCGGCAGTTGGTTTTCGGCAGGAGCTTCAGGACATCCATCAGGGCCGGCTGTTTTGCCCCTTGCGTACTCGGTTCGATGTTGGCACGGTTTTCCCAGGCGCTGTTGATCTCCCGCTGTAGCCAATCGACGATCTTTTCCGCCTGTTCCTCGTCCTGCAGGGCATTGACCGCAATTTTGCGGGGATGGATGGTGATCAGTTTGCCGGAACTCTTCAGGGTCAGAGACGGCGGATCCTTTATGAAGCCGAAGCCGCCGAGCACCGTGTTCAGATAGGGCAGAACCGGTCCGACATCGTCGTTCAGGTGGGCGAAACAATGCAGGGTCTGGGCTCCTGCGTTGCATTTCGACCGGAAAATTTCCAAGGTATACCCGCTGAGCATCATTTCATCCTCCGTTTGGTGGTTGGCATATCGAACACTTCTTTGAGCCGGATGCATCCTCATCAACGATCATGCTGCCCGCCGCATACTTGACGCACGTTCTGCAATGGAGATTGCAGCGGGTGGTAATCTCGACGTAGAATTTTTCCGTATATGTATCGGTCTCGACCTGGTTCACGAACCTACCTCTCAGTTCTTGCTTGCGGCAAAAGATTTTGTCGGGAACCAGTGCCGGGTCCGGTTGCAGACGGAGCACACCGACAGCATCACCGGCACCTCGACCAGCACGCCCACCACGCAGACCAGAGCAGCGCCGGATTCCGGGCCGAACAAGGTGATGGCCACCGCCACCGCCAGCTCAAAGAAATTGCTGGCGCCGATCAGGGCGCCAGGAGAAGCGATATTGTGGGGCAGCTTCAGCCATTTCATTAATCCGTAGGCCAGGGACGAGTTGAAGTAGACCTGGATGGTGATCGGGATGGCAATGAGCAGGACATGGAAGAGCTTGCCGGTGATATTGTCAGCCTGGAAGGCAAAGATCAATACCAGGGTGGCCAAGAGGGCGGAGATTGCAACCGGGTGCAGAGTCGGCAGGAAGGTTCCGTTGAACCACTCACTGCCCTTGCTTTTCAGTAGCCACATACGGGTGAGGACGCCGGCTGCGAGCGGGATGACGATGAAGACCACCACCGAGGTAAACAGTACGGAAAAAGGCACGATCAGGTTGGAGGCCCCGGCCACCAGAAATTTGACGATGGGGGCGAACAGCACCAGCATGAGCAGGTCGTTCACCGACACCTGCACCAGGGTGTAGCCGGGATCGCCGTCGGTCAGATAGCTCCAGACAAAAACCATGGCGGTGCAGGGGGCGGCCGCCAGGATGATGCTGCCGGCGATATACTGGTCCGCCTCGGCCGGGTCGATCCAGGGACTGAAGATCAACCGGAAGAAGATATAACCCAATAAGGCCATGCTGAAGGGCTTGACGATCCAGTTGACAAAAAGGGTGACGAAGAGACCTTTGGGATTTTTGCCGACGTTCAGAACCGATGAAAAATCGACCTTCAGCATCATCGGGTAGACCATCAGCCAGATGAGGACGGCGATGGGAATATTAATCTGCGACCCCTCGCCGAATTCAAGCCCGCGCAGGGCGGCGACCGCCTCCGGCACGATCTTGCCCAGGATCACGCCGACAGCCATGCAGATGGCCACCCAGACGGTCAGGTACTTATCGAAGAAACTCATCTTTTTTTCCATTTTTCTGCTTGCTCCTTTTTCTGTTCGATGAGGACAGTTTTGTCTGTTTTTATTTTCTGAGATGTCGAAAACTCTCTATTCCCCGCAATTCTTCGGCCACCCAGGGCGAAACGACGATCCGCCGGGCGTGACGGACGAGAATCTCCTCGATATAGACGAGTTCGTCCATGATCTTGGCGCGGAGAGCGGGATCCTCTGTATCCGTGACGGCAAAGCAGCGATTTACGATCCAGCCGTGCGGTTCGATGCCTGCCCGCCGCAGGTCGTCCTGCATGCACATTGCGGGATCGTAGATTTTGAGAACCTTGGCTGGGTTTGTATTGCGGTGCTCTACCGCGGCTTGGTCGTTGATCTTTTCCACTACAGCTATGACTCCTATCGGTTTTGAGGAAGAGTTGTTTGGGGTTCAGGTGCAGGCATGGCTTTCCTTCCGTTTTTTTTGCCGCCGACAGAGATCGTCCGGTTCACACGACAGGATAGTCGTTAAACTGCGCCGATCGGCTGCGATCTCCGGCGCCTCGGCGAGTGATTCCCTCAGCCATTGACGAAGACGATCGGGAAACGTGCCGACAAGACGGTAAAAAACCCAGCGGCTCTCTTTGCGGCTTTCGACCAGGCGGGCATTCTGCAGCACGCTCATATGTCGCGAAACCGTCGCAGTTGCGAGGCCGAGCATCTCGGTGATCTGGCACACACACAGTTCGTCGTTTTCCGTCAGGGCCACGATCACCCGCATCCGATTGCCGTCGGCCAGGGCCTTGGCGATATTCAGTGTTTTTTCCACGTGCGCTCCTTCTGCTTTTATAGTTCGCTAATTGACTAAACACAGTACGCCGACACCATTCTTCTGTCAAACCTTTTTAAAGACGACACCATGATTCTTCGGCCAGACCGTTTGCCGTCCTTCATGGCGACCAGGTATTCGAAATCGTACTCCTTGCCCTTGGCGTCGGCCCCGTTTCTCCGCTTCCTTGAGCCCTATTTCGTTGGCGCGGAGGAACTTGACGAGATTGCCGTCCTTGTCGATCTTGACCAGTCAGGAGGCGTTATATGCCGTGGCTTACTCAGTGAAAGCGTCGAATTTTCCGATCAGCAGTCCAGAGAGAGAGACCTGCTGCGGAGAGAGTTTGTTGCCTGCGGCAATAGCCTTCAGACTCTGATCGGTACTTTCCACCTGCACGCCTGCTACTTTCAATAACTCTAAGGCTTTCTCCTGGCCCAGCCGTTCCTTCCGGACAAATTCCTGGAGAGAAGAGAGTTCGGCCCGGCCGTAAGGCGGCGTGCCGTATTTTTTCGCGCCGTTCTCTTTGATCGCGTTGCCGATTTCCACCAGAGTGCTCATCGGCGGCAGATGGAAATAGGTGCCCACTGTCACCGCCAGGGTTGCCATCAGGCCAACCGCAAACGAAGGCGTGAAGATCTTCAACTCCTTCGCCTTATTTTTCATGTAACTGACGAGTGGCGACCAGTTGTAGTAGACATGAAAGATCAGGGCGATCAGGAAGAGTGCACCGACGGTGAGATGCTGGTCGGCCCACTCCTCCT
>MGTI01000246.1:4439-25258 GCA_001799365.1 Desulfobacterales bacterium GWB2_56_26
CCAGTTCGCCCAGTGGGCAATCCTGCCTTCCGGTACAATGTAGAGGACAACTGAGTTCACAACCAGGACTACCAGCGAAGTGAGCAGGGTCATTGAAGTGATCTTGCGCATATTCATGGCGATTCTCCTCTGATTTTTCGGGCTCCTGGTGCCGATCGGTTACCTCAACGAATTATTCCGACAACGGGGATGGGAAAACTGGGTCTTACGGCATTGTCGGTGTTGACGGTTATAGTGTCGGCGTACCTACCGCTCGAAGTTTTAAGGTTTTCCACCCGGATGACACAGCGGCTGTCCTCGCCGGCTGTGCATTGCTCGATCAATTCGGTGCGAATGGTATCGTTTTGCTGGCTCTTTACCCCGAGGATGGAAAAAGGATAGCCCTTGTTGGGCAAGATTTCTACCTCGACCGCCAGCGATGTTCCGACTTCGCCCTCCAGGCGCACCTGGGCGGGACGGATCTCGACGAACTTTTCGACCTTGCCGGTGACGACCAGAGTAAGCGTGGGATGCACCGGATCGTTGGTTTGGACACGGACCGTTTCCCTTTTCTGCCTTCCTCCGTAATTGCTGGTATTGAATCTCACCGTAATGCGTCCTTCCTCCCCGGGAAGGATCTGCCGCGCACTGGTCGCGGCCGTGCAGCCTCAGCCGGCCTTGACTTTGAGAATATCCAGCGGTTGGTCTCCCCGGTTATAGATAACGAAGTCATGGACTACCGGCACCCCCTCCGGCACCGGCGGGAATTCGAATATGCTCTCAGGAAGTTCCACTTTGGGGCCTGCAGGCGATTCGGTCGATGCGGTCTGGCCAAGATTTGGCGCCAGGCAGAAAAGGGTAAGTAACAGCACAACTCGTAACATGAAGAGCTCCTTTGGGTATTTTGTTCAATTTACCGGAATGTGATCGACATTGTCGATCTCTCCGGCACCTGATAAAGAATACGGCAATCAGATACAGAGAAACAGCGAGAAAACTGAGATCGCGCAGCACGGACCCACGGCCGGCCGAACCTTCCGCGGTTTCGGTGGAAAAGCAGCCGCAGTGAATATCGAGACCACGAATCTGATTGAACACCAGGGCTCCGAGAAAAACAATCAGTAACCCCAGACATGCAGCCGTTGCCCCAGGCAGCATCACGCCGAACAGCGACACAGGCCGAGCAGAAGTTCCAGCCGGGCAGGATCAAGGCTGTAAGGTTGACAGCCGCGTCGGGCAGGATCTGGTAGTTGAAGACGGACCGGGCGAAGGCCTTGTGGGTGGAGGATCTTATCATAGCTGGCATAGACAAAGATCATTCCGAGCAGCAGGCGGCAAACAAGAAAAACCCAATTGGAACGACGGCGGTCATGCCAGGCGATCCCGCCTTCATGGGCAGCACCTGCTTTTTTGGTTGGTGATACGGCTGCCTGCCAGACAGTCCAGCCATTGACCAGCACCCGAACATCGGCAAAGCCAATATCTGTCAGGAATATGGCCAGGTCGTGACTGAGTTCGCAGCTTCGCAGAGTCGCAATAGGTGACGAGGGTGTCCAGTTGGGCGGCGGTGGCGGTGAAGGCGTTGGTAGCATCCTGCCAGGGCAGGCTCAAGGCGCCGCTGATATGGCCGTCTTCGTACTGGGATTGCGGGCGGGCATCGAGAAACAGGGTCGCTTTATTCTCAAACAATTGTTTTGCCTCGTCGAGCGGGATCGTCAGGTTCTTGCCGTCATCATCGGTAACGCGCGCCGACACCGACCAATCGCCAATAAGGGGTAGGGGAGATTCGCGCCAGTGATTGACCGTCAGCGCGAGCAGGCCGGCCACGATCACAAGGAAGGGGATCTGGATGTACTAGGCATCACACTTATAGGCAATGATTGCCGATATCTTGCTTATTCCCTGGGGCGTTAGTAGCGGAAAGATCCTTTTGGTTGGCGGTGGAGTTGTAGAAGGCCTGTTCAGAGTGTGTTGCCCTGACAATTTCTTTTAGGCATCGCGTAATGATCATGTGGCATGCAACATCTATAGATGTAACAGTTCTGTTGCGTGCAACGTTATCTGTGTAAATCCAATCATACGTAGTCTCTCTATCACTGTCATCTATCTCCCCTAGGTTAGATAAAGAAATAAGAAAAAATACTAATGTTAGGGCAGGGTGGCATAAGATTTGCTGGAAAGGTAGCAAATATGATTAAGCCCATTTTTGCCTTTTAACTGAAAGTGGATCAACCTTGTGCAGAGAAGCAGGAGAAAAGAATTCGCACTACAGGGTGGGTCTTAGGTGTGCAAGACTTTCAGGGCGGATACGGCAATGATGATAAATTGCGGCACAAAGTCGTTTTTTCAGCTCAAACCGGCAAGGTGGAGATAGGCCTGTCTCCGCTGTAGACTGAACGAATCCGCGTCACCTCAAGCGCATCTCTTGGATCCGGGCAAGCTGTGTCGTCACCGTCTCTCCCCTCATTGGTGGGATGATACCTTGCGGCTAGACCTATCGAACTGAGTGAGGTTCCACCTCGAACGAAAACCACATTGAGGAAATGGCGGCAGTCCCAATAGCTTTCTCAGGGATTGATCAAAACCGTTTCACTGCGCTGGATTGGACGTAAACCAGTTCACGCAAGTTTCTATCTGACCTAATCACATACTTGTGGAGCAGCTATGAGTTGAGACTCTCGCTCACATGCACTCCTAATAAGGGTAAGATATTTATGCTCAACGAATCTGGCCGTCTTGCTGAAAACCAAAAAATATTGCTGGAAACAATGCCGAGCATGGTGCTGGTCGTCAATTCAACTGGTTCACTTGAGTACATGAATCCATACGCCACGACATTTTTCGGTGATGGTTCACAGGCAGGTAAGACAAGTAATATCAGTCAGATACAAGGAGCCCTGATCTCACTGCTAAGTTGCGAGAAGTTGTCGAAGCCGCAGGTATGTACCATAAACAGGCAATATTTCGAATGCTATGTCGCTCCTTTTGCTGGCTATAAAGGCGATAATCTATTCTGGGTCATCCTGAAAAAACTGTCGGAAAAGGAAAGCGACTTGAAGAATTCCATCAGGGACAGAGTACCGGAAGACTGTTTGATTGGCTCAAGTGCAGTCATGTGCAAGCTGCAGAATATGGCGACCAGGGTTGCTAAAACTGACGCCACTGTCATGGTTACCGGAGAGTCGGGTACCGGCAAGGAACTCATTGCCAAATTAATCCAGCAGAACAGCAGAAGAAAGGAAAAACCCTTTTTAATAATCAACTGCAACGCCATCAATGACCTGCTTCTCGAGAGCGATCTCTTTGGCTATGAAAAAGGCTCATTTACCGGGGCTCACTCTCAGAAAAAAGGAAAATTCGAGGTTGTCGACGGAGGCACCATTTTTCTGGATGAAATTGGGGATATCAGTCCGCGCATGCAGGCTGTCCTGCTGCGCGTGTTGCAGCACGGTGAAATTGTCCGTGTCGGCGGCACTTCTCCGCTGAAGGTAGATGTACGATTTATCGCTGCAACAAATCGAGATCTGGTTAAAGCGGTAAAGGACGGGAGCTTTAGGCTCGACCTTTTTTATCGACTAAACATCATCAAAATCGTCATTCCGCCTCTCCGCGATCGTAAAGAGGATTTCCTCGAATTGATTACGCATTTCGTTCGAAAATACAGCGCCCTTTTCGGCATAGACATTGATTTCAATCCTGAATCGCTGTCGAAGCAATTGGAAGCTTACGATTGGCCCGGCAACGTCAGGGAACTTCAGAATGTGATCCAGCGTGCGATTCTTATGAGCGAAGACGGAATTCTTTCTGCCGATGCTTTTACTTTCGATAATTCGTTGGTCGACAAAGAACAATCCAACACACTTTCGTCGGTCATTAAGAGATTCAATGGCACGCCATTGAAAAGTATTGTCGACCAGGTCGAAAAGGAAATCATCATTGAAAAGCTTGCCGTCAATGGTGGAAATGTCGCAAATACCGCGGTGAAATTGGATATTTGCAAGGCAGCTCTTTATGAAAAGATGAAACGGCACGACATTTCCGCCAAATCGTTACGCTAAGAGAAGGAAAAAAATGAAATCTTTGAAATGTCGAGGATATCCGACAACCAGGTTGCCGACGGTCGCGAGGATTTTTTATAACCAATTCAATCAGAGATAATAGAATAGATGGAAGAGACACAGCAAGTACCTAAAATGATGCAATGGATTGATATCGCAGGACGCAGAAAAGCCCTTATAACAACCTGCATCCTTACAGCTCTAACCATAGGACTCGGTGTATACCTTTCTCAGCCGAAAGTTTTTCAGAGTGACAGTTTGCTCAGTTATCAGCAGCAGATGGTTAATACCGGCAGGATGTTGCCGGATGACAACTCTCAACTGAAAGACATCGTCAGTACATTGACGCAGATTGTAACGAGCAGGACCAGCCTCGAGAAGATCATCACCAATGAAAAGCTATTCGAGAAAGAGAGAAAAGAGCTGCCCATGGAAGATGTTGTTGAAGGAATGCGTAGTAATATCGAGATTATAACATCAAAAAACGGCGATACATTCCGTATTGTTCACATGGGTAGCGACCCGGTCAAAGTAGTTCGTGTGGCAAATGCCCTTGCTGCTCGATTCATTGAAGAAAACATGAAATATCGCGAGCTGAGAGCATCCGAAACGTCCGCCTATACTGAAGAAGAACTGGAAATGGCCAAAAAGATGCTCGATGGCAAGGAAGTGGTCATGCGAGACTATAAGCTGCAATTTTATAATGAGATGCCGGATCAGCGGGAGGTCAACATGTCCAGGTTGATCTCCCTGCAAAACCATGATCAGAGCAGGCAGGAATCCATACAGAACCTTGAGCGGACCCGAGCGCTTCTGCGCGATCAGATTGGGACGCGCAAAGAACTGATGCAGGCTAAACTAGAAAGTTCGAGTTCCAGCGACGATGCGTCCCAGGGGTTGAGCCGGCAGGATAAGCTTGAGCGGTTGCGAGCTGAGCTTCACGCCCTTGGATTGAAGTACAAAGAGCACCATCCGAAAATTATAAGCCTGAGAAGCAAGATAGCCAAACTCGAACAAGCAGAACCGGCTGCGGATAGTGGGCTGCCTGCCGCTCAACCCGGGAGTGGAGCGAGAGAGCAGGATGATAAGACTGTAGTCGCACTCGAACTCCAGGTCAAAGACATCACTTTCAGCATCGAAAAGCTCACCAAGGAAAAACAGGAAATAGATGGATTGACCAAACAGTACGATAAATGGATTTCTGCGGCACCGGTGAGAGAGGCGGAATGGTCGGCTCTGACAAGAGAATATGGCGAACTGAAGCGTCATTACGATTTTCTGGTCGGTCAGAATCTCCAGGCTGGCTCGGCCCTCAACCTTGAACGAAAACAGCGGGGCAGTCAGTTTAAAATTGAAGACTCCGCCCAGCAACCGGTCAAACCTGTAAAACCCGATTTTCTCAAAATCATGGGGATTGCGTTATTGCTGGGAAGCGGCGCTGGCGTGGCGGGTGCGCTGTTATTGGAAAAAACGGATACCTCCTTCAGATTTCCCGAACAGCTCGAGGCAACTTTTCCCTTCGAAGTTCTTTGTGCAGTTCCAATCTTACCGCTGAAGGCGGAAATAGTCAGGCAGCGTGTCATGACAACAACGGCCACGGTCTTTTTTCTTACCTGGGCTTCGGCAATTGTTGCCGCACTCGGAGTACTCTGGACTCAGGGCCGGATCATTGTCTGATCGACGGCTTCTCTGCTTAATTTCAATTTAATCAACCTGTAAATCGGAATGTATCGCAAATTTTACGGTCTGGATAGAAAACCATTTGAGCTGGCCCCGATAGGAGGGCTGGTTTATCTGAGTGAGGCGCATCGGGAAGGGGTGGCAATTTTACGTTACGGTGTGATTGCCGACAAGGGATTTCTGCTGTTGACCGGCGGGGTCGGAGCCGGCAAGACGACGATTCTCAACACCTTGCTCAACATGCTGCAGTCTCACGTCAAAACATGTGTGCTCAATAACCCGAAGTTGAGCCGGAATGAATTTTACTATTTTCTGGGGGCAAAACTGGGCATACGCTGCAACGGCAACAAAAGTCAGTTCATCCTGAAATTCTCCGACCTTCTGGAAAAGTTGGAGGCGGGAAAAAACAAACTGCTGCTCATCATCGATGAAGCGCAGGCCTTCTCTATCGATCTGCTCGAAGAAATCCGTCTGCTTTCCAATCATGCAGAGGGACGGAATGTATTCAGCATCTTTCTCATTGGCCAGCCCGAGCTGCAAGAAAAACTGGCCACCCCGCAGCTTCTGCCCCTCAGGCAGAGGATTGGTGTCAGATATCACCTCGATTCGTTAACCAGAGATGAAACCGCACAATACATTTTCTATAGATTGAATGCGGCAGGTGCGGTCAGGACATCGATCTTCGACGACGATGCCGTAGATGCTATTCATGAAGCAAGCAGGGGAACCCCACGATTGATCAATATCATATGCGATCACGCCATGATACAGGGCTTCACCCGTGAAGCATTTCGCATCGACCGGCTGAACATAGTCGAGTGCTTGAAGGCGATTCGGTTGCAAGGCGAAGAAAGGCTGAATATCTCTCTGCTGCCGGAGCAGGCCGAGGACACGGTTAAACCACTCTGGCAGAGGGGAGAGTTCAGGTGGGCGGCAATCATCGGCGCATTTACGCTTGTGTTTGCTGCGGTCACTGCGGCAGCTTCTTCATTTGCCGGACAGCAGTATTTTCGTTTTCTCCAGGAATGGCTGGTCAGTCTGTATTGAAACGGTCGAAATGGTAGTTTTAGCAATGGTCACGACACAATAGGACGGGAATGATAAAAATTTCGGAAGCCCTCGACAAAGCAGGTTACGGTGAAGGTTTTGCACACAGTGCAGAGGCAAGAGTTCAATATATTGAGGAAACCAAGGAGATTCCCGACATTCGGAGGGCTCAGACAGGACAACAGCTATCTTCTGTAAATCTAAGCCGGGAACGCATGGAGAGTTTTACCGAACAGCATAGGCCTGCAAAAAGTTTAAGCGGCAAATGGGATGAACGTCTGTTCAAAGCTGCCAATGATGACAGCTACCTGCCGGAGGTTTTCAAGACGCTCAGGTCTCGGATTCTGCATCCGCTCGACGGAGGAAAAATTCCGAAGACGATCATGGTAACCTCGGCTATTCCCCGGGAAGGGAAAAGTTTTGTGACCGCAAATCTTGGGATATCGCTTGCGCACGGGTTGGATCAGCACAGCCTTCTTGTAGATTGCGATCTGCGCAAACCTGTGCTGGCAAAAATGTTCGGGCTGGACAACAGTGTCGGCCTCGTCGATTACCTCAGGGACGATGTGAAGTTGTCGAAGCTGATAGCGAACACAGCGGTAAAAACCTTATCGGTACTGACCAGCGGCAAATCTCCCACAAATCCCGCCGAACTGCTCGGCTCAGCCCGAATGCCCGCTCTTGTCGAAGAGTTGTCCGACAGGTATGAGGACCGTCTCATAATATTCGATAGTCCGCCGCTCCTGGTTGCGGCGGAGTCAAGCGTTCTTGCCGGCCAGGTGGACGCAATAATACTGGTTGTCCGCCAGAGCACTTCCGGGAAGGCGCAGATTCAGAAACTCATTGACATAATCGGTGCCGAACGGATCCTGGGGATTGTCTTCAACGCTCAGAATCTCAGCCCATTTCAGCAGAAACTCGGCATGGGATGTGGCTCATATTACGGCGGCTACCACCACCAATAGCCGCCCTGGAGTTTTGTATGCTACCTCATTGGATTTTCCCGGTTGTCTCACCAAGCCAAATCAAAACGACAGGCAAGATTATGAGTAAAAAAACGGCGAAACTGTTGCTTTCAGGGCTTTGCCTTCTTCTGGTAGTTTCCTGTTCCGCACCGGAAAAGGACAAACAGATTTATTATGAAAAAGCCATGGAGTTTGTCAAACAGGAGAAGCAGGAAGCTGCCGTGCTGGAATTACGCAGCGCAATACAGATCGATGCGAAATTCGCTGAAGCTCGCTATCAGCTCGGGCTACTCTATCTTCAAGGAGGTGAGACCAAAAAGGCCTTTGCCGAACTGGTCAGGGCAGGGGATCTCAATCCCGACAATCTCGATGCCAATCTCAAAGTTGCTCATTTTTATCTGCTGTCGCGTAAAAAAGAAGAAGCCCGAAAGCGGATTGAGCTGATTTTGGCCAAGGATCCGAACTATCGCGACGCCCTCGTGCTGCTTGCTAACCTTGAGCTGAGCGAGGGGAAATACGAAGAAGCTTTGACGGCTCTCGGCAGAATCGGGGCGGAGTCAGAGACGTCCGATGAGCTGTTGAATATCAGAGGTCGAATTCTTGCTGCCCAGCAGCAATGGGATGCAGCTGAAGAAGTCTTCCGCAGAGCCATTGCCGCAAATGAAGACAATTTTGTCAACTACGAGACTCTCCTTCTTCTCCTGCAGCAAAAAAAGGATATGCTGAAAAGCAAAGAAGTACTGGATGCAATAATCGAAAAATTCCCCGACAACGTCAAGGCACATCTGCTTCTAGCCGGATACTACCGAAGCATCGATAGCAAGGATCAGGTTGTCGAGGAACTGCAGAAGGTTGTGGAAATCGCTCCCGACAAAGCTCGATTCAGGCTCCAGCTGGCCGATTTTTATCAGCGTTACGGCAAACTTGACTATGCCGAGAAAATCCTTGTTCAGGCGCGAACCGATATACCTGATGATCCCGATCTCACCGGCGCGCTTGCCACCCTCTATTTCGAACAGAAAAAATTCGACGAAGCCCGGTCCATGCTCGATGAGCTAGGTGCAGGTCAATCGGGACACGGCGGCGGCATACTCCTCAACGCGCGTTTTCTCCTCAAGGAGGGCAAATCCCGGGATGCAATTGTCATTCTCCAAAAGCTCAGCAATGATGTTCCTCACTGGCCATCCCCACAATTCTATCTTGGTCTCGCCCATTACAGCCTCGGCGAAATTGAACTCGCCCAGCAGGCAGTAGCCGGCGCGATACAAAAGAATGGACAAAATTCGGAGTACCATACGCTGCTGGCGCAAATTTTTCAGGAGATGGGGGCATTCGAAGAGGCGAAGGCAGAAGCTGTCATCGCTGTGCGTTTAAGCCCGACGGATCTGCGTGCTGCCCTCATCTTGAGCCGCGCGCTCATCAGCGCAAAACAATATGGGGAGGCGGTAGCAATACTTGTCGATATGAGAAAACAGATACCTGCCCATTCGGAGATTCTCGGAAACCTAATACTGGCATATTTCGGGGCAGGCGATAGGCAGAAGGGGGAAGAAATCCTGACTGAACTCCTCCGTATCGACCCGGGCAACACCCATGCTGTAGCTCTGTTCCTCGACCTTAGATTTAAAAATGATTTGCCGGGTGCCGAAGCTTTTGTACGGCAACAGATTGACAAGGCACCGGCAGACGCAAGGCTGCATTTGATCCTTGGAAGTCTTTTGGAGAAACAGAACAATGGCCGAAAAGCACTTGCGGCCTATGAAAAGGCTCAGGAACTGGGGCCGGACATGACCCAGCCATATCTTGCGGCAGCAAGGATAATGACAAAGCTTGGGCAAAGGGACGAAGCTCGCGCCAAATACAATGACTTGATAGCGAAAGACCCGAAATCCGTACCCGGACATATGGGAATCGCAACGTTACTGCAGGCCGAGGGCAATTCGCCAGAGGCGGCGGCACAGTATCGAAAGATTGTTGATATAAACAGGAATTATGCACCGGCTGCCAACAATCTTGCGTGGCTGATTGCATCCGATCCCAATGGGGATCTCGGCGAGGCCCTCATGATAGCAATGACGGCAAAACAGTCATCGCCCGATGATCCGAATATCGCCGATACCCTCGGCTGGGTACATTATCAGAGGCATTCGTATATGCTGGCAACGTCACAGTTCGAGTTGGCCCTGCAGAGCCAGCCGGACAATCCGACGTGGACCTATCACCTGGCTTTGGCCCAGAACGGCGACAACAAGAAGGAAGCCGCCATCCAAACCTTGGATAACCTGCTGAAGAAAAGTCCTGCGTTTCCCGATCGCCAGAAAGCTCTGGATCTGCTGGCTGAATTAACCAAAGGATAACAGCTCCACGGCGCTATTGTCCTTGCAGAGCCATCTTCTTTCCGAATCCGGATAAGAATCCTACTGGCGGTATGCGCTGGGTATCTAGCTGATATAGTATAATAAAATTATTTATTATTGAAAATGTTACATGTGGCGCAACGATCGCAACATATCTGTTGTGTGCAACACTTTCAGTTCAGCGGATCGCTGGTAATATTTCAATAACCCACACCTAACTCCCTAGAGTTGTAACACAAATTCAGAAGACCAAACGATAATGGTCCATGGCATAGGATTTGCTTTGATAGGAATCAGAGTTTTCAATCTGATCAAAACCAACTCCACAGTATTGTCTGCTGCGCGATGAAGTTTGGTCGTAATCGAAACATTAAAGATCTTTGGAAGGAGTTGAGTGTGACACGATTACTGATACTTCTCTTTTGTCTGGTGGTGCCGGGTGACAGGATAGTCTTTGCAGCGCAGTCAACCGCGGATGTCCCTATTTCGATGGAACAGAAGAATACTTTATTGCAGGAATTGTTCGGCACCAAAGCGGTGAAAATGGAGCGGGACGAAGAATATGTTATCGGCCATGGCGACATCCTCTCCGTCAGCATTTACGAGGAAGGAGATATGGCCGTATCCGCATCGGTGAAGCAGCCGGGAGATGGCGGCGGGACGGTTCAGACGGGCGCGCAGGTGATGATGGATGGCAGGTTGTCGCTGAAAGATATTGGCGATGTTGAAGTGGTCGGGCTTACCCTTGCCGAACTCGCCGATTATCTGAAGAAACTGTACTCCACTCTCTATGACAACCCCATTCTGACCACGACCCTGGTACAGAGCAACAGCCTGCGCTATACGGTGATGGGTGAGGTCGCGAGACCCGGTGTTTTCAAACTGGATCATCCGATAAATCTGGTGCAGGTGCTTGCCCAGTCGGGTGGGTTTACGGAATGGGCTGACCGGGAAATTACCGTCGTGCGCAAGAAAATCAGGGAAGCGGATAAAGCACAGTTCGACGGCAATACCCTGAATGTGGATTATGACGATTTTATTTCCGGCAAGTCCCTTGAACGAAATATTCTTGTCTGCTCCGGCGACATTGTCATCGTCAATTGAATAATCATTCCAATCGCTTAATGGCTACATCATGATCACTCGACAAGCCCTCCGCAACGCCGGCGCACTTCTTCTGATTCTCGCCCCGGAGGCACTGTTCGCCCGCTCGAACAGCGTGACGGCCGGACTCTCCATGTCCTACGACTACAACGATCGGGAATACGAGGCGGTGTCCGACGATTTGACCATTGACGGGGTTACCGCTGCCCGTATTGCAGAAGAAGACGATACGTACTCCCGCGTTGTGGTCAGGCCGCTGATATACCTTGTTTCCAAGAGCAAATTAGATCAATTCGGACTGCGTGCCGCCCCGGCAGTGAGATATGATCTGGAGGATTCGGATACGGACGTGGATGCACTCTTTGCCCTGTCCGGCTGGCGTTTCATCACAAAAAGCTGGATGGTGAAGAGTTCCGATACTTTCGTTCGGAGCGATCATAATACGACTGGCACCGAAGAAGCCGCAGACGGCGAAGAAAATTCCACCCCTGAGCTTTCTCCCGATGCCGGAAGGAAGAGATTTTGGCGCAATACTTTCAATATCGCTTCGGATCACATCTATGGCAGGGACCAAAAAGCGATTCTTGGCTTTGATTACGTAGTGCTGCGCAACGACGATTCGGGGGAGAGCAGTTATAACGATTACGATATGTACCAGTTTGCCGTAAAAAATGACTATCGATTCAATGCTTACTGGGACACGAAAGCGGATCTGAAGGTCGTCCGCGGCGAGTTTGACAATAACGACCGGCTGACTGCCGCTGCAGAACCAGACCCTTCTTTGGTTGATTCATCTGGCGACCTGATGGAATATCATGCGGATGCAATCCTCACCAATAGATTTTTCCGGCCAAACAACATATCGCTTTCCTATAACTATATTGGCACAGCATATGATGAAACCTCACGCAACGATGGCGATATCCATCAATCCCGGTTGACGTGGCAGCGTGATTTTCTGGAACGCCTGAGCGCAAGACTAGGTGCCGGTGTTTCATACGAAAAGACCGAAGAGCAGAAGGCGAACTGGGGAGGGAACGGAATAGCGGAAATACTCTATACGATGGAGCGCAGTTCCTTCAGGTTGTCGGTGGAAAAACGCTACGATGTCGACAATTTTTCAGGCACTGAGGAACGCGGTTTCATCGACGTGTGGGATGCAAGCCTTGGTTTTGGCCATCAGTTGTTGGAAGATGTAAAAATTGACGCAAAGGTTACCTATCTTTATGAAGATCGGCAGGACAGGGCGGCAAATACCTCAGCCGACGATGCGACTGCTCTCGAAGAATATAATAAAAATTATTTTATAACCGGCGTCGGTTTGCACTATTCATTCTGGCAGGATTACAGCGCCGGGATTAATTACACCTTCACCCGCCTGAATTCCGAACGGATCGGCGAAGATTACGACGACCATCGTCTGTTGCTCACGATCTCCTGGGAAACGGAAGTTCTCAATTGGTAACTCCCGGAAGGAGTATAACGAGGCAGCACATTCAATCGTATATTCTGCCGACCCTGGTCCTGGTCCTTTTTGTCGTAGGTTACTATCCTTCCCTTGCCTTAATAACCCAGAAATGGCTGGCATCGGACGATTACACCCATGCCTTTTTTATTGTTCCTGCGATTGGCTATATGATATGGCTGAAACGCGGCTGTCTCGCCGAACATAACGGCGGCTCGCCTGTCGCACTCTTTTTCGTCGTTGCCGCTGTCCTCTTTTATCTTTTCTCCCTCCGGATCGAAGTACCCACCTTCATTTTTCTGGCAACCGCAGTTTCGCTGGTTGCTGTCCTCTGCTATTTGGGCGGCTTCGGTGTTTTGAAAGAGCTGGCAGTACCGATCCTGCTTTTTTTTATGATTATCCCTATACCAGGCCAGATTTTATCGATGTTGACTGCGTCGCTGCAGCTGAGGATTTCGGAGATAAGCGAGATCCTTATCCGATTGTTCGGTGTGCCCATGTTCAGGGAAGGCAATGTCCTTCATGTCGAAAAGATATCTTTCCAGGTTATAGAAGCGTGCAGCGGTATCCGCTCCCTGCTGTCGATGACAACCTTGAGTATTCTCATCGGGTATTTCACCCTTACGCGAATTTCGTCTACGGTTCTGCTGTTGCTGTTCAGCATCCCTGTGGCGATCGCCATAAACATTGTCAGAGTGGTTGTTCTGGTGCTGGCGTTTTATTTTTTGCAGGTCGATCTTTCTGTTGGTGTGTCGCATACCCTTACCGGACTGATCCTTTTTCTGCTCGGACTGGTCCTGCTTTTTGCTTTTCAGAGGTTATTGGAATCGTGGGAAAGAAAAAAACGAAACAGCTAGTCTACCTGACAGTCCTGCTGGTGCTGACGAGTTTCCTGGTGTACAGGCCGACGGAGTTGGTCATGGTTATCAAGCCGATATCACTGCAGATGGTGCTCGGGCCGGTCGATGGCTTCAAGCTCATAGCAACCACACCGCTCGACGATGCTACCGTATCTCTCCTTGAACTTGATGACTACACCCAGAGCAGGTATTCGAGGGATCACGATAACGTAAATCTCTATATAGGCTACTACAACGGTTTGGACAAGGTTTCGGCGGCACACTCGCCGCTTGTCTGTTTTCCCGGCCAGGGATGGGCGGTTGATCGGCCGACTGAGCATTCTATGGAGGTCGGGCAGGAGGCTGTCAATTATGCGGAAATGGTCGCAAGCCTCGGCGATCGGCAGGAATTGGTACTGTACTGGTATCAGGCCGACAGTAAGACGGTGGCAAAAGTCTACAAGAACAAAATCAATGCGGTCATCAATAAGCTTATGGGGCAAAGCGAAGAGCAGGCGTTTGTCAGAATTACTGTGCCGATTGTTCCTGCCGACGTCCAGGGTGTGGAACAGGCCAGAAATGTCGGCAAGGCCTTTATTGCTGCATTTTACCCGGTATTTCAGAGCTACGTACAAAGCAATGCATGGAGAATTCAATAGTACTCGGTGATACGTTCGTTTGAGAGCAGAATTTATCTTTTCAGCAGGAAATAGACATATGCCGAATGTTCGGCTGTGGGACACTTAGATAGAGAATTGTAGGTTATGCAACAAGGCAAAGCACTAGAACTGGGGAACACAATTTTCTTTATCGATTTGATATCGACAGTTGTTGCTTTTGCCATCGCCTTCTGGGCACGAAATGTTCTGATTCCATCTACTCAAGCTCTTGATTTCAATTCGCATCTTTTTATCATACCCCTGGTTCTCGTTTTAATAAATGGCTCGATGTCCTATTTTGGCGGCTATAAAAGCCCCCTCAACACCAGCCTCATCGGCTATTCCTGGTCTATTTTCCGCTCAATTTTCGTTGCGGTCTGTACCCTCCTGGTCCTGCTTTTTTTTCTGGAAATACAGTATGTAAGCAGATTTGTCATCTGGCTCTTCGCGTCTCTGGAGTTTTGTATTCTGCTGGCGATTCGCATAGGTACCATTGCTTATTTCAAAGAGCAGATCAAAAGCGGTAAGAAAATCCTGCGGGTCCTGGTTATAGGTTCCAGGGGGCGCGCCCAGGAACTGGTAATGGCCCTGCAGGAAAGGGTAGTCTGGGGTGTCAAAGTGGTGGGTTATGTTGATCCCGATCCCACTCGTGTCGGCATGACGGTGCTTGGTATTCCGGTTATCGGCACAATCGACAGTATCCACGACTGTCTGAAAAATAATGTCATCGATGAAGTGATTATCGCCATTTCCCGGACAATGCTCGAAGATGCCGAACCGATCGTACAGGCATGTGAGCAGGAGGGTATTCGGTTGCAATTCATGGCCGATGTTTTCAACGTCCAGCTGGCACGGATCAGTCTGTCCGAAGTCAAAGGTATTCCCCTGTTAACCATGGAGCCGGTTGCCCAGGATCCTCAGCAGCTTTTAGTCAAACGCATATTCGATTTTGTCTGCACCTTGCTAGCCTTGCCACTGCTCGTCCCCATTTTTTGCCTGGTCGCCATCGCGATCAAGCTTGACTCCCCCGGCCCGGTCTTTTTTGTGCAGAAACGGGTTGGAATACGCAAATATTTGTTTTCTATGTATAAATTCCGCTCGATGCATGTGAATGCCGAAGATAAACTGAAAGAAATTGAGCATCTGAATGAGGCGGAAGGCCCCATCTTTAAAATAAAGAACGATCCTCGCATTACCCGAATCGGCGAATTTTTGCGAAAAACCAGCATAGACGAATTGCCGCAGTTGATCAATGTGCTTAGGGGCGAGATGAGCCTTGTCGGGCCACGACCAATGTCTGTCAGGGATGTCGATCTTTTCGACCGTGGCAAGCAGCGAAAGCGTTTCAGCGTGCAGCCGGGCCTGACCTGTATCTGGCAGGTATCCGGCAGAAGCAATCTGCCATTTGAAAAGTGGCTGGAACTGGATCTTCAGTACATAGAAAACTGGTCGTTATGGCTCGATGTAAAGATTTTATGCAAAACCATTCCCGCGGTTCTTCATTCAAAAGGGGCTTCGTGAAGGTTATGACAATTGTCCGTAACGTATAAAAAGCAGATGGCAATGAATACTTCTCAACGTCTCGTTCTCAACACCACTGCCGTGTATACCCGGTCTCTCCTGAGCGCGGGTCTGGCATTGTTCAGCAGTCGCTGGGTGCTGAACTCGTTGGGTCAGATCGATTTCGGGCTTTTCAGTCTGGTCGGCTCCGTCCTGATTTTCATCGCCTTTTTCAATACCGTAATGGCAACCAGCGCATCCCGTCATTTTGCTTACGCAATTGGTCAGGGGGATTCGCGGGAAGTCAATCGCTGGTTCAATGCAGCCCTCAGTATCCATCTCTGTTTTGCAGTCGCCCTGACCCTGGCTGGGTGGAGCGTCGGCGATTATCTCATTACCCATATCTTCAATGTTCCTCCGGACCGGATTGCTGTGTGCCGCCAGGTTTTCCATATTTCTTTGATTTCTCTTTTTACCGGCATGTTTTCCATTCCGTTTATCGCCATGTTCAGGGCGAAACAACGTATTGCGGAACTTTCCGTCTGGGACATGATGCACTCGTTTCTCAACTTTGCTTTTGCCTGGTATCTCACCACAACCACCGGCGATATGCTGTTGGTATACACCTTCGGCATAACCGTCATTCTGGTCTTTTTTCACAGCGTTCTGGTTGTCCGAGCTGCGATTAATTTTCAGGAATGCAATCTGGTATTCAGGCAATGGTTCGATCGAAAAAAGCTCGGTGAAATTTTTTCGTTCGCCTGCTGGAACTTGATCGGCAGTCTTGGGGCAATTCTCCGCGATCAGGGTTCGGCAATTTTGCTCAATGTATATTTCGGCCCCAAGGTAAATGCCTCCTACGGTATCGCAAAACAGGTGTCTACCCAGACCGGGCAACTGGCCGGGGCGATGATCGGAGCGTTCTCTCCGGAAATCACCTCGCGAGAAGGACGTGGCGAGCGTTCCGGCATGATCGATCTGTCTCTTCGTGCCAGCAAGTTCGGAACCCTGCTGGTTCTGGTCTTTCTCGTGCCGCTTATGGTGGAAATGGAATATGTACTCCAGCTTTGGCTCGTCATCCCGCCAATGTATACGGAAACACTCTGCCGTCTGATCCTGTTCACATTTCTGATCGACCGTTTAACCACGGGATATATGCTGGCGATAAACGCTCATGGCAGAATAGCAGGATACCAGGCTACACTGGGCGGTATCCTGGTTCTGACCTTACCCCTGGTCTGGTTGTTTCTTCATCTGGGATTTCCCCCTCCGAGCGTCGGTATCGCATTCATCATCACTATGACACTTTGTTCGTTTGGTCGAGTGGTCTGGGCTCGGTATCTCCTCGATGCGCCGATCCTGCTTTGGCTGAAATCGGTATTCATCCCCTGCAGCAGCGTGGGAATCGTGTCGATGTTGGCCGCGGTATTGCCATTTTATCTCCTTCCCTCCAGTTTTTTGCGACTTGCATTGGTGACGGGGACCAGTCTGATCGCATATTCGGTACTTACCTGGTTCATTGCCCTCGATCGGAGAGAGCGAACATTTTTTTGCCAAAACACCAAAAGGGTATGGTCTTTAATGTGCCCGGATCGACGCTGTGCTTGAAATCGTCATGATATCTGAAGAAAAACATTCGGTGAATGCGCTAGCGAAACATACCCTGGGCGAGGAGCAGTCCCTCTGTGCAGGGTGTACAGCCTGTGCAGCCATTTGTCCGGTCGATGCCATCACCATGGCGGCGGATGCCGAGGGTTTTCTCCACCCTGTGATTCATACGGATTTATGCACCGATTGCGGCCTGTGCAGAAAGTTTTGTCCCGTTCACAACCTTAAAAACGGCGGAAAGACTGGATGGGAAGGTCATGGAGTTTCCCTGGTCTTGGCGGCGTGGAACCTGGATGAAAACATCCGCCGCAAGAGTTCTTCCGGTGGCGTTTTCACAGCCCTTGCGGAGAATATCCTTGAGAAAGGCGGTGCTGTTGCGGGAGCTGCCTTCGACGACCGATTGCATGTTCGACACTGCATCGTCACAACAATGGTGGAACTGCATCGATTACGGGGTTCCAAATACGTCCAGAGTGAAATTCCTAAGGAAATCTACGAGGAAATCGAACATCTGCTCCAGCAGGGACGATCGGTTCTTTTTTCGGGAACGCCATGCCAGATCGCGGGAATCCGCTCTTTCTTACGTAAACCATATGAGAGGTTTTACTGTTGCGACCTGGTTTGCATGGGGGTGCCTTCCTCTCTGCTCTTCGATAAATACATCGCTTGGAAAAACGCTCAGCTAGAATCCCCAATAGCTTCATGTGGCTTTCGAGACAAGACGTCAGGATGGAAAACACCCGGCATGATCCACAGCTCTCTTGATGGAAGGTGTGAGTACACGCAGCAGAGCGCCTATTATCTTGCCTTCATAAGAAGATTGGCATTGCGTCCGTCCTGTTACGCCTGCCCTTTCAAGGGGCTGAACCGCCCCGGCGATGTAACTCTTGCCGATTTCTGGGGTGTGGCAAAAAAATATCCGGAATATGACCGGGACGACGCAGGTACCTCCTTGGTCCTGGTGAATACCCCCAAGGGTAAGGAATGGCTTGATGAATGTGGGGCCGGGCTTTTTCTGGGCAGTGCCGATATCGATACGGCCATAGCAGGCAACGCGATGCTTGTCCACCCGGCCCTGCGCCCCCCGGAACGCAGTGAGTTCTATGGCGACCTTGGGACCATGGCTTTCAAGGCGCTTATCCGCAAGTACCGGCTAAAGAGACCTGCTGTTCATCAACGCCTTATAAAGTCGCTGAGGCAAAGGTTGTCGAAAGGGATAGGGCAACTGATAAGGTCGACTCGGCGACAGGAGCAGCAAATATGAAAATCGGCATAATGACATTCCACGCTGCCTCCAATCACGGAGCTGCGCTTCAGGCATACGCTCTGCAGACCCAGTTGGAGAAGATGGGGCACCAACCGTTTTTCATCAACTACCTGTTTGGAGAGCAGCCCAGGAAAGGAGTATTGGCATGGATTGGCCGTTCTCCTGCAAATACCTTTGAAAAGGTGGATAAGCAGTTCAGGTACAAGCCTTTTCTTCCCTTTCAGAAAAAATATTTACATGTCGGCGATGTCAGGTACGTGAGTCATGAGCAATTATATGCCGCTCCCCCAGAGGCCGATATGTATATCTGCGGCAGCGATCAGGTATGGAATCCGAATCTATTCAGCAAAGAAAAAGACGAGCGAGCATTCTGGCTCGATTTTAATAACAACGGCGTGCGACGAGTGGCGTATGCACCCAGTTTTGGCGTTACTCATCTTGGCAATGATACAGTTCGCAGATATACGGCTTATGCAAAGCATTTCGACGCGATAAGTGTGCGTGAGAAAAATGCTCTTCATATTATGGAAAAGCTTGGAAAACAGAATGCCGTCTGGGTGCCTGACCCGACTTTACTTATAGAACTTAATGACTTTCTGAATATTGAACAGCAGCACCAGCAATCACAAAAACCTTATCTTTTTTCCTATCAGCTTCAGACTCGCCGTTCGCTTCCATCGGCAGCAACAGCAATTAACAAAACCGTCTGTTCCTGTTTCGGAATTGAATTGTATGACTCTTATTCTGTTTCGGTATTACATAACATTTTTCGCCGGAAGTACTTAAATCCTGCGCAATGGCTTTATAAATTACATAATTCGGATTTCATCGTAACCAATTCATTCCATGGAACTGTTTTTGCCTTATTATACCACCGGCCATTTATCACCATACTTCGCAAAGGCCTCTCGACTGGAATGAATAATCGGATTGAAACGTTGCTGGAAGTGGTTGGTTTAAGTAATCGATCGGTTACCGAATTTGATCAAAACCATATTGAAGCGTTGTGTCGGGAGAAAATAGAATGGAGTGTTGTTGAGACAAAGATCAAAGAGTTTCGTGAAACAGGAATAAAATTTCTTAAAGATGCACTGGCTCTTTGTAATAGAGGAGAATAGTAAAAGTGTCATGTGATTTGCCTTTTATTTCAGTCGTTATTCCAAGCTATAACCGCTCCCATTGCGTGTGTAATGCTATTTTGAGTGTGATGTCGCAGACTTTCACCGATTACGAAATTATTGTTGTCGATGACGGTTCCACGGATAATACCGAAGAGGCACTACAACCTTATCTGTTAAAAATTGCGCACATTTTCCAGAAAAACAAAGGAGTGAGCGCAGCACGAAATACAGGAATAAGAGCCGCAAAAGGAAAATGGATTGCTTTCCTGGATTCGGATGATGAATGGTTGCCCGGCAAATTGGCGCAGCAAGTCAAAGATGTGTCGCAATACCCGGATGCTGTGCTGAGTTGCACAAACGTCTCATTTGAGGGCAAGAATGGCATGGTTTCGATAGACTTCTTGAAAACATGCCGGAATTTTGTCTCCCATCAGGTTGAATTTATCCAGGAACCGCTTTGCAAATCCTATGCATGCACTTCGACCGTTTTGGCAAGGCGAGATGCGATCTTCGCGGCTGGATTGTTTGATGAGGAACTCTCCATATATGAGGATATCGACTTGTTTTTTCGCCTCTCCCTGCTTGGCGGATTCACCGTCAATCCAGCTATTTTAGCAAGAGCTTATCGCAGGGATGAACCCGCAGATGTCAACCTGAGTATTCAGGCGTTGAATGACAGGGTGAAAAACTATGAAAGCCTTATAAAAATATTTCAAAAACTTTTAAATGGGCAACTTCAATTAAAACAACGAGTTTTTTTGCAAGAAAAGCTCAGCAGCTCCTGGTTTGATCTAGGTCTGGTCTATCATAAAATGAAATTCCCAAATAAAGCGAGGCGGTGTTTCCTTGTTTCTTTTCAGACCAAACCATCTTTTGGCAAGATTTTCAAATTCCTTATCGGGTTTTCCGGTTCGATGGGAATCAACTTGCTTGAACAAAGAAGAAATGCAAAAACCGGGTTCCGACGTTCGGTATACTATCAACAATGATTTCAGCAAATACTATAACAGTCATAGCAGCTGTCAACGACCGCCTGGTTTCGGAATCCAATCTGTTTCGTTCGCCGCTGCTCTCTGTAGACGAGGTGCAATTCATTACCGCCAAAGGATTCGGCGCGGCAAGCCAGGCGTATAACTATGGCACCGCAAAAGCCGCCGGGGAGATTTTAAT
>MGTI01000247.1:0-8157 GCA_001799365.1 Desulfobacterales bacterium GWB2_56_26
TCAGGAAATGAAATTATAGCACGCAAAAAATTAATCTATAAGTAGAAGATTAGAACCCACACCCCATTTAATTGTCCAGCTCAATGAAAAGTTCAAAATTTTAATGTATCGGGACGAGAAAACTGATCAGAGTCCAAATAAATATTTTCCGTTGTTTTTACGGGGGTTAATGACCCTTATAGGGCTTTTCATATCAGAAAAGAATGTTTCCCACCACCCCGTTACGGTCTTTTTGAGCAGCAACTCGTTCGTCCTGATCAGCTCATATGTGGAATAACTGGTTATTTCAGAAAGTCTCTGATTGCAGCAATGCAAATGCCGCCGAAAGAAGCGCTGTGAAGTACTTCAAAACGATCCTTGGGTACACTTGCATAAAGTTTATCATATTTTTGTTCCACCAAACCTTTCAGCCTCTAATGCAGCCTGTTTTAAATGGAGGATTCCAACCGAATCCTGAAGCTTTTCGTCTAAGAAATCGTATTCACCGAGCAGATTGATGTATGCCGCATAATGCGGTCGCGGCATATAAAAGGAATCCCATGTGGTTTCGAAATAGTTGACGTTTTCCTAGAATTGAAGATAAACTTGGTTATCGGGGGATAAAGGATTCAACATTTGTGGGTCTTCATGTGATGCTTCACGACATGATATAAGCAAGATACTTTAATGACAGTGATAATTTATGGTCTCGATTTCTATAAAAAACAATGGACGGCAGATTGAAACCGTCATGGTACGCTCTATCCTGATCGCTTTACAGATAAATGAGGTCCCTATCAAGACCTTGTGCGGAGGAAAAGCAATCTGCGGACAATGTCTTGTCAGAATATTGAAGGGCCAGCAATACTTAAGTCCTGTCCAACCCAGGGAAGCATTGGCTCTTCAACGTTTGGGGGCGGACCCCGATATGCGCTTGGCATGTCAGACTTATCCTGGTAAGGATATTGAGATCGAGATCATCAACTATGGCTCCAGATAAATCACTCCAGATCTCAAGCAGCATGCTTATTGACATAACCAGTGGCACACTGAAGTCGGCGACCACTAGGGATAGAGGAACCAGGGATATCAAGAAGCCAAGGAAAAAATGTCAAATTCTCTATATATAGTTTGGAAAGAAGGCAACAATACCGGTATACCCATAATTGACGAACAGCACCGGGGCATTATTTCAACCATCAACTCATTGCATTACTTCATACAGAACGGTGATAGTGAAAAAATATTACAACCGACTTTGGTCACCCTTAAGCAATATACCCTTATTCATTTTAAAACAGAGGAAGCGATAATAGCCAAGGCCGGTTACCCTGATCTCGAGGAGCATTGTGCCTTACATCAGGGGTTAGCAGAAAAAACAGACCACGTTTACCAAGAGGCAATTACAAACAAAGACCATAAATTGGTTCTGTCTTTTTTAAGGGATTGGTGGCTGAATCATATCGTGAGGATAGACAGCAAGTATGTTCCATTCGTGATAAAATGACGGAAGTTGGCCGCCTATTTCTTCGACATACGCGATGATGTGATCGTCATCAACACCCCCGATACAATTTTGTCCAATAAGCCAGTTTGCAAATGCACGTCTTCAATCAAAATCTGAGCAGCCTCGACAAAATCGACACTTTGCTAGGGCTGTTCATATCCAGATATTCGATGCCCAGTCATCAACTCGTCGAATTCTATGTGAAAAAAGGAGTAGCAGTCTTTCAGACATCCAGAAGGGAGTCAAGAACCTGCGTTAACTTTTTCTCGCAATTTTCCTGATGGCTTGAATGTAACAACCCTTCTCGCTTCGAGAGTGAGATCATCGCCGGTCTTTGGGTTTCGTCCCCGGCGAGGACTCTTGTCTCTGATATTGAATTTTCCAAAGCCGCTGAGCATCAGGTCAGATCCATTTATAAGGGTATTTTTTGACAGACGAAGAATTGCTTCGACTGCCTCGACAGCTTGGACCTTGGTCATGCTTACATGAGCGGTGTATACCTTCTCGACAATATCTGCCTTGGTAAGAGTCATTCCTTCTCTCCATATATTTGCTTATAGAACCGTTAGATATCTTTCGAGAATCATATTCTTTATAAGTGAAAAAGACAATCAAGTCCTTGTATAATTAGAATATTTTTGTAACTAAAGCTCTGTCAACTGTTACTCTGCCTGCCCTGGCAATAAAAAAGACAACAGCTCAGGGCCATCCTCCTCAAAACGGACTCGTGGCTATTGTACATATGGAAATCTGGGCGGTATCTTCACGTAAATAACAGGGTGCCGTCGATGCCAAACGAGGTTTATCGTAGAGTAAGATTGGTCGTTATGGCTGGTCTTGTATTATTTACAGGGACGTGCCCATGGATGACGCCAGTGCGAAGTAAAGCAGCCATCAACATGGAAAAGGATGTAAAAGCCATGTAAAATACATGGTAGCCTTGCTCTATGACAGCATGGCTTTCTTCATTTAAACATAAACTGAGGGTGTGGCATGGGAAATATTCAATGGGACGATTCGATGAGTATCGGCATTGATGAAATCGACGAACAGCACAAAAAATGGATCAATTTTCATAACCACATGCACGATAGCATACTGGGCTTGAATGGGAAAGACAGCGACACCGAGGCAAAAGAGGTAGTCAAAGCGATGATGGACTACACTGTCTACCATTTCAAATGTGAGCGGGAATACATGGAAAAGATCAGTTATCCAGACCTTGTCCCCCATATGCGGCTTCATAGCCATTTCGAAGATGAGGTATACCAGCATTTCCGTGCCGTGATAGAAGGGGATTTCATCCTCCCCAGTCAGGTCATAAAATTGATAAAACAATGGATTTGCTACCATATTACAAAAGAAGACAGAAAAATAGGTGACTTCCGAAATAAATCCAAAGACACAAACCACATCTAAAAGTAGTTTGATACCATGAGTTCTGTCCCATTTTTTTCCCTGGGACTTTGCCGATGTACTTACTTATCGAATACCTTAGAGATGTCTCAAGGACGACGTGAAACCTCGATAATCTCTCTTATCTCTACAGTATCGTTGACAGTGCAAGAACTTGGCTTTCAGTTTGCTGAGGACTTCAGTTATGATTATGAAAATGTCCTGTTTGCGGAGCGGCGGAATTGATCCACGACACCCGCGACTTACCTTACACCTACAAAGGTGAAACCACGTCTATTACGGCAGTAACCGGCGATTTCTGCCTGGCCTGTGCTGAATCGATCCTCGATGCGGCTGAATCTGATCGCGTTATGCAGGAAATGCGCGAGTTCGCAAAGCAGGTGAATGCCGCTATCTGTAGCGGCCCGCAATGATACAATGATAAACGTCCGGACCCGCAATCAAGTTACTTCTGGGCCCACAATAAATGAAGAATAAGCATAGGCCCCGACCCACACTAAACGATAATGAACCCACATTAAGTGATAATGGGCTCGCAATAATGACACCGGACCCACATTAATCGAGAATAAGGTTCAAGGTTATATCAACCTGGGACCAACGTGATTTGTCCAGATCTTTGAAATGGCAACCTATGCTGTACTAATTCGTGTGATTCTCAATTAAGGCTAAGCGAATCCCCAGACCAATAAACATAGAGCCTAAAACTCGGTCAAGCAAGGTAGAGAATTGACTGTTGTTGCGAAAAAAAATCGTTGTTCGAGCAGCAGTTAAAACGAGGACAGATTCAATTACCACGCCAACTAAATTTACGAGAAATCCGAGTACAAGAATCTGAGCCGGTGCGTGCCCCAGTTCCGGACGAACAAATTGTGGTAAAAAGGCCATAAAAAAAATGGCAACTTTTGGGTTTAGGATATCGATCAACGCCCCTTGCCTGAAGGCCTTCCAGAATGTTGATTGCGCCTGTTTTTTAACAGGAATATCAAAAGAAATTCCTTTCGACCTTAAAGCCTGTATCCCCAGATAAATAAGGTATGCTGCACCGACATACTTAACAACACCGAAGGCCATGGCAGAGGTTGCAATGATCGCTGATAGGCCAAATGCTGCTGCAAAAATATGTACAAAAGACCCACTACATACCCCAAAAGATGATGCAATCCCAATCTTTCGTCCTTGAGCTATTGTCCTGGAGAGGATGTAGATCATATCCGGACCAGGTGTGATATTTATCACAATGGCTGCAGATAAAAATAATAACCAATAAGAGGATGATTCCATGTTAAATCCCGTTGTTGTCTTGATGTAGTTGCTTCGTCATATTTCCAATCTAATAATACAACATGACACCTTACAACCGTACAAAGCTATTGGCAACCTTAGCTCTTTCAAATGGAAAGCAAGTTGACCTTCCTGATAAGCCCACCATCTCAAGTTTTCATTTCGGTTGCCTTAGCTCACTGATCCGTTCTGGAGGAAAATGGCGGTAGAAAGTCGTTCGTCCAATCTCAAGCTGTTTGATAATGTCTGATATGAACGGGTAGTTTTCGCAATCTTTAAGCATAGACTCAGCCGTACGGATTTTATCCATAGTCATGCTTGGTGGCAGACCACCTCTACGCCCTCTTTTGTGAGCAGCTGCAAGCCCGGCACGGGTATTCTCAACAATCAATTCTCTTTGAAATTCATCGAATGCGGCGGTTACGTGAAAAAACAAGCGTCCCTCAGAAGTTCCAGCCTCCACGTTTTCACGTTTTACCACTTCCGCCGCCATTTATCGCAAAAGCGCGGCGGCTCGGGAATACGTTCGTCCGGTTCCTCCGTCCTTTCTGCAATAAAAGTACTCTCGGCACCGTCTTTTATCCTGATTTTTCCTGTGAGACGCCCATCTTTGCGGAGCCTCACACTCCCGGACCCGGAAACGGGATCGTACTCCCATGCACCTTGCCATGTAAAAGACACTCCCGTCTTGGTGGGTCTGCAGCTCACATGAGCGAGGGGAACGAACATTCTTAATCGATCGTCATATCCAGTCAGAGATATCATCGCGGTGCCGATGATATCTATATCATCGTTGACCATTGCGAAGTCTCTACTATCCTCCACCAGCCATAGTATTTTTCAATACCCTTTTCCGCCACAGCTTTTACATTCAATCTCCGTTGAATCGTCAATCCACATCCGCCCGGATCCGGAGCAAGCCGAGCAAAGAGGCTTGGCACGGTTTTCCACGTGGTAACGCTCCCACCTGTGCCACAATTCTTCAAAAATCCTGCCGCCGTTTGCAATCAAGGTATGTGGTTCTATGTACAGCTCTACCCTTCCGCGGATCACGTCGAGCGCGGCTTGATAGTTTGGTTTGTCTAAAGCGCACAGATCGACAACATTCAGTTGCCACGCTTCACCATTGTATGCACTCAACAAAACCTGGGCGGCAACTCGGCTACCCCCTGTGTCTCCCTGGGCCAATTTAACGAGTTGAGAAACCGCCTGGCTGTATGTCTCTTTATCCATGTAAAATCCTCTCTATAACTTCCCAGGGGACATTTTATTTATGCCACAAATCGGTGTGATTATTCGGCCGACATTGGAGCAGCGGCAACCAGCACGTTAAGCTGGTCCTCTATAAAAATATAAAATATTATATTTTTATACATCAATGAATGGCTTGGACAAGAAGAGGTTTGATGTTCAGCTCGTGTTTATGTTGCTCTACTTGCCAGAGATCGTAGGCAACCTGATGGCCCATCCAACTTTCCGGGCTTCCACCAAAGGCAATGGACAGGCGATAGGCCATTTCCGGCGAAATGCCTGAATTGCCGTTTACAATTTTCGACAGAGTTTTACGGCTTACACCAAGTGCACGAGCAGCTTGAGTAACAGACAGGCCCATGGGGTTCAGCCATAGACCGCTGAGAATTTCGCCGGGATGGGGTGGGTTGTGCATTCTCATAATTTCACCTAATGATAATCTTCATAATCAACAATTTCTGCGTCTCCGTTCTCGAAACGGAAAGTAACACGCCAATTGGCCTGCACGGTTACAGCCCAGGTCTCTTTCCTTTTACCCTTCAATTCGTGGAGAGCAAGAGTCGGGATTTGCATGTCTTCGACGGTCCTGGCCTGATTAAGCTGGGCCAGGATGAGCCGCAATCGCTCAGCATGCTTTGCCTGGATTCCAGCCAAGCTTCCGGTAAGGAAGAATTTTTTCAATCCCTTATGAGCAAAACTCTTTATCATGTTTTAGTGTAACCTCTATGTTCTCACATTGCAACCATGTTGGTTACACTATTTAACCAGAATCGGCATAACTCCGCTCATGGTTTGGCCTCCATGTAACGGTAGTACGTGGGTTTGGTGATCGACATCACCCGGCAGATTTCGGCAATCGTGTGTTGTCGGCTGGCCGACATTTTCCGCATTGTCTCGACCTGGCTCTTCGTCAGTTTTTCCTTACGCCCACCCTTTCGGCCTCTGGCGCGTGCCGCCGCAAGGCCGGCGTTTGTCCGCTCGCGGATCACGTTCCGCTCGAACTCGGCCAAGGCACCGAAGATTTGAAAAATGAGCTTTCCCCCGGAAGTGGTTGTGTCGAATCCTTCCTGTAAGCTGATGAATCCCACTTTCCGACTTTCCAAGTCTTCAACAACACCGATCAGGTGCTTGAGAGACCGTCCCAGCCGATCCAGTCGCCAAACAACCAGGCTATCCCCTGGGCGAAGATAAGAGAGGGCTTCTGCCAGGCCCGGCCGCTCCGCTTTTGCTCCGCTGATTTTGTCCTGGAAAATTTTTTCGCAGCCGGCAGTCTGCAACGCGTCAAACTGCAACTCGGGATTTTGATCAAGGGTGCTTACTCTCGCGTAGCCGATTTTCATTCTCTCCCCCGCTCAGGCACTCTAACATACTTCCGACCCTTCCCTTCGAAATTCCGGTGCCTGAAACAATGCTCACCGTCTTCCGTGCCCATGTACTGCCAGCACTCCCCGGTCACTGGCTCTTTCGCTTCCGGCCCACCTGGCAACATTTGCCATGCGAGATGAAGTTCGACGCTATCCTCCTCGAGGATTTTCCAACCCATGCTTGCCTCCAAGTAAAGTAAACCATTATTTGCTGATATTAATTTACTTAGATATATTTACCACATTTATTTACTGTTTTGGGTGCCAAAAAAGCCGGAAGGGGATCCCGGCTTCGATGGTAAAGCAAACCTTCGTTTGTGTCCTCGTTGCTTCCAAAGTGTCGATTTCAGAAGTCAATTGCGAAAAGTCGAATGCACTTTTTTTGCACAGGTGGAAAAATGGAGAGGCGAACAGTAGAAACCTTTCATCTAGCGTGACATGAAAGTAGTTGAGCTTACCACTGGCTATTCTACCTATTGTCCAATTGCATGCCCATTATTCTTGAATAATATGTACCATCAATGCCCTAGACATAGATAATTTGTTCAAAATGCAGAGAGTACCCGGTTCTTGTGCCGAAAACCAACAATTTTGCCAGTAGCCCGGTTACCAATCAAAGAATTCATCGGAGAAGAGATTAGACAATTCGACTGGAATAATTGAGGGGTGCTGGCGTTTGAAGAGGCAAAGAGGGCAGGATATAGTGAATTGGTTCAACGGGAATTGGAGTTTTTCGTCGTTTGAGTTAACATACTCAAACGGAGAGAAACTACATGAAAAGGAAACGAAAAAATTCGAATTCGTTTCTTTGTTAAACTCATCTCATGTGCGATATATTGACAAGTTGCATGACCTACAGCTGATCTCTGAAATGTACAGCTTGATCCATTGTAGCGTAGTTAGCTTCGAGTACCCCGAATACCAAGGCTGTCCGGGTTTCCCGTACTACCGAGAACCCGATGCGTGCACCGCTCCCTGAGCTTTCGCGTAGGACTCGGGGCAGGTCGTCAGCGCCCGCTCATCGATCTGAAGGAGCGGATGCTCAGGCGCGCGCGTGAGAAGCTGCGCGCGCGACGCTTGCTCTGGACGGCGTTCGAACCAGAAGAAGAACTCTCGGCCGATTTCTGGAGACTGCTCGCTCCGGTAAAAGCATCCAAGCACTCGTGCTCGCGACACCTTAAGCGCATCGAAATCTTCCCGGATCAGTGACTTTTGCTCCTTCGTATGCTCTCGATCCCGATATTCGCTCCATTGCAATGCCCAGTTCGGATCAGGATAAAACGTGATACGCGTCAGCGTTCTCGGAACCGATTTCTGCATTACCACCGTGACCATCCTCGGGTCGTTGAGAGCCTC
>MGTI01000247.1:8273-8553 GCA_001799365.1 Desulfobacterales bacterium GWB2_56_26
AACCACAGGGGTATCTTGAAAGGAACTTCTGAGCGTCCTGGCGTGCCTCAGCATAGCCCTCGTACTTTGTTAGTACCTCATCCAATCGACCGGCAATCGACTCGGAGAATCGGGCTTGCGGCGTGCCAAGATTTAGGATCGGGTGGAATTGTACAAAGACGGGACCACTATGTAAGACTAATGTTCGGTTGTAATCTTCAAGGTAGTTCTGGCACTCCAGAATGAGGAAATGCAGTAGAGAATATATATATCTCCTCTGAGGCGATCGCGAATAATAGTA